>CADBKS010000343.1 GCA_902795255.1 uncultured Chloroflexota bacterium | reverse complement strand
GCGCTCTGCCTAATTGAGCTATTCACCTATATCAAGTCTGCATTATTATATCACAGACTTTGAAAACTCCAAAACGAAATGATTATTTCGTCTCGCGATGCAGTGTGTGCTTGCGGCAGCGGCTGCAGTATTTGTTCAGTTCCATGCGGCCGGGATCGTTACGGCGATTTTTCTGGGTCGTGTAATTGCGCTCTTTGCATTCAGTGCAGGCAAGCGTGATCACGGGGCGGATATCTTTCTTCTTAGATGCCATTTTGTTTTTTTATCCGGCCTCCCGGCCGAATACTCCTCTTTTTTCAAGATTACAGTGCCGGTGCGTGCACCGGCACTGCGAATTTCATAAAACTGATCAGGCGATGATTTCGGTAACAGTACCGGCGCCGATTGGAACCCTTTTCCAGGGCGACCGGGACGATCAGTTCGACTTCCATGACGACGTTGTCGCCCGGCATGACCATTTCAGTGCCTTCCGGCAGGGAAATGTTACCGGTCACATCCATCGTGCGGATGTAGAACTGCGGGCGATAACCGTTGAAGAACGGCTTGTGGCGTCCGCCTTCTTCGCGCTTCAGGACATACACCTGAGCCTTGAATTTGGTGTGCGGGTGGATGGAACCCGGTTTGGCAACGACCATACCGCGTTCAACATCGCTGCGTTCGATACCGCGGAGCAGCAGCCCGAGGTTATCGCCGGCTTCACCCTGGTCCACGATCTTGTGGAACATTTCAACACCCGTGCAGACGGAGTTCATGGACTTTTCGCGCAGACCGACGATTTCAACAGGATCGGAGATCTTGATGGTACCGCGTTCAACACGGCCGGTCACAACAGTACCGCGTCCCTTGATGGAGAACACGTCTTCGATCGGCATCATGAACGGTTTGTCGGTTTCACGTTCCGGAAGCGGAATGTAGGTATCGACTGCGTCGAGCAGTTCTTTGATCGGGGCGTACACCGGATCATTCGGATCGGTGCTTTCGGATTCCAGCGCCAGCAGCGCGGAGCCGCGGATGATCGGGGTTTCATCGCCCGGGAAACCGTAGCTGTCGAGCATTTCGCGCAGTTCCATCTCGACCAGTTCGAGCAGTTCGGGATCGTCCATCTGGTCGGTCTTGTTCAGGAAGACCAGGATGCACGGAACTTCCACCTGGCGGGCCAGAAGGACGTGTTCTTTGGTCTGCGGCATCGGGCCGTCAGGAGCAGCAACGACCAGGATCGCGCCGTCGACCTGGGCCGCACCGGTGATCATGTTCTTAATATAGTCGCGGTGACCCGGCATATCGACATGAGCATAGTGGCGCTTCGCGGTTTCGTATTCAACATGAGCAATGTTGATGGTGATACCACGGGCTTTTTCTTCCGGGGCGTTATCGATCTGATCGTAAGCGCGGTTCTTCCGGGGCGTTATCGATCTGATCGTAAGCGCGGAAGTCAGCTCCACCCAGGAGTGCGCAGTATTTCGTGATCGCTGCGGTCAGAGTGGTTTTACCGTGGTCAATATGACCCATTGTACCCACATTCAGATGGGGTTTGCTTCGGTCAAAATGTTGTTTTGCCATAAAACTTTCTTCTCCTCGAGGAAACTATTACAAATTTAGAATTTTTGATGCAGTCGCGTCTGATACCGCTGCATAGTGGTCAAATTCCATTGAAAACACACCGCGTCCCTGCGTTGCGGAACGCAGAACCGTCGTGTATTCGAACAACTCGCCGAGCGGCACCATGGCATGGATAAGCTGGACTTTTCCCATTCCGATTTCGGAGCCCTGGATCTCACCCCGGCGCGAACTGATCTGACCCAGCACATCGCCGAAATATTCTTCCGGCACTGTGACTTCCACATGCATCATCGGCTCCAGCAGGATCGGAGATGCCTTCTCGACAGCTTCTTTGAATGCCATGCTGCCGGCAAGTTTGAAAGCCATTTCGCTTGAGTCAACTTCATGGAAGGAGCCATCGATCAGTTCCACCTTCACGTCAGTCATCGGGAAACCGCCCAGCGGACCGGATTCGGCCGCTTCGAACACACCCTTTTCGACTGCCGGAATGTATTCCTTCGGAATTGCTCCGCCCACGATCAAATTTTCGAATTCAATACCTTTTCCGGGTTCGTTCGGCATCACATTCAGCACAACATGACCGTACTGACCATGCCCGCCGCTCTGTTTTGCGTACTTGAAGCTGTATTTTTCAATTGACTGGCGGATCGTTTCTTTATACGCGACACGTTCCTTACCGACATTCGCCTGGACACGGAATTCACGCCGCATACGG
>CADBKS010000342.1 GCA_902795255.1 uncultured Chloroflexota bacterium | reverse complement strand
GGCATTTATGATCAGGATTTTACCTATATTCTTGAAGTCCAGACAAACGGCGGATCTGAAGATGATGATTTGATCTTCTTCACGAATACAAGACTCAACTGTCCGTGATGCTGACCGGAAATACAATTCGGAAACCGAAAATGATAATAATGGCGGCGCGCCTGTGTGCCGCCGTTATTCTGTTCTTTGCCCTTGCGCAGACTGCGGAGAACTGTGCTGCACAATCCGTTACAGCCAATGATCTGATCAACCTGATCAATGGAATGAGAAGTGCGAACGGTCTCGGGGCTTTATCCGTGGACTATAACCTGATGGCCTGTGCACAGTCAACAGCCGAAACAATGGCGGCTTCTCACATGACCTGGCACATCGGCAATGTATCCGGCAGAGCCTCATCCTTCGGATACAACAATTACAATCCCTGTTTTGCAACAGAAAACTTTATGATGGGCAGTGCATCAACCACCATTTACCAGATCCAGGCGGCATGGTCGGATGCTTCGCATATGATTCCTGCTCAGAGCTCAAATTACTGTCACATCGGAGCCGGTGTGGCGACCGGAAGTGACGGGAGCGTGTACTTTATTGTACAAGCGGCTTATCCTGCGGGTGTTGCAGGATGCGGTTATGCCAAAGGAACAGGAAACGGAGGCGGAAACACCGGCGGTGGCGGGGCTGCCATGATCATTAAAGCAGTTGTGACTGCGACGCCGAATGAGAACGGCGCCGTTTTTCATAAGGTTGAAGACGGACAGACGCTTTGGGCGATTTCAGAGGCATACGAGGTCTCGATCGAAGATATTCAGGCATGGAATAACCTCTACAATTCAACTGCGCTCAGTATTGGGCAGGAACTTTATATTCCATCGAAAAATGAAGCCGGACATACCCCGACTNNCAGATGTGCAGGGACGGTTTATCCATAACGTCAGTGAAGGTGATACACTGTGGTCGATTTCCGAGCTTTGGCATGTGCCGCTGGATCGGATCTATCAGGCGAACGGAATGAATGAAAACAGTTCGATTGGTTTGGGATGGGAGATCGTGATACCGGTTACTGCTACCGTTACGCCTATTCCGACAAACACACCGACAATGACTCCGGAGCCAACAGAAACTCCGGCTCCGGTGGCTTCTGCGGATGAACCGGAACCGGCCGGAAAGACCCCTTTGCCGGAGAAAGGTCAGGATATGCTGCTTCATGCTCCGAGAGCAACTGCAAGAACGTATATTATTACAGGAATGATTCTGCTGATACTGACCGGCGCGGCAATTTTGGCTGTCAGCCTGTACAAACAAAACAGAAAAGACGGAGAAAAATGACCTCCGTCTTTTTTGTTTTGTTTTTGTTCGCCGCAGACTGCCGGGGTACGAATGTTAGTATGTGTCAGAAATCATTGCCTCAAGCAGTCTTGTTGTCAGCGCTTTCGGACGTTCGATCGGTTTCCCGAGTGCTCTGGCCCAGACTACATGAGCGGTGAACCCCATAATGCGGCTGATGCCGAAAAGAACGGTGTAGAATTCTGTTTGTTTGATGCCGTAGTGCTGCTGAAGTGTTCCTGTGATCGCATCTACATTCGGCCATGGATTTGAGACTTTTCCGGCGGCCTTAAGTATGCCGGGGACTACGGCGAAAACGTTCATTGCCGTACGGAACAGGTCATCATCGGGCAAATACCGTTTGCCGAATTCCATTTTCCACATGTTCCCTGACCTGCGCCTGCGTAGGATCACCCTTGTATTCATTGTACAGGCTGATGAGCCAATTACAGCATTCCTGGTTCGCAAGACCGTGAAGCGGACCCGCAAGACCATTCAATCCGGCAGAACACGATAGATAGATATCAGATAAGGCTGATCCGACCAGGTGAGCGGTGTGGGCGCTGACATTGGCATTTTCATGATCCATATGCAGCAGCATAAACAGACGCATCAGTTCAGCGTATTCGTGGGAATCATTTCCCATCATATGTGCAAAATTGGCCGCAAGATCCAGTTCTTCATCAGCGGGGATCTGGCGGTTTTCCTTATATTTTTTATTGTAAATATAAGCAGCGATACGCGGTGCACGGGCGGTAAGATCCAGGCTGTCATCCAGCATTGTGTGCCAGTATTGGTCTTTAGACATTCCGTTTTCATAAGCAGTATAGAATTTGGACTGTCCGGACATTGAGAGGATCGCCGCGGAAAACATTGACATCGGAGATGCAGTATCCGGAAATGCGTTGATGATGTCATACACATACTGCGGAACAGATGCCCTTTTCCGCCATTCTTCCTCCATTTCCATTGCTTTTGCGTAAGTGGGGATCTCATTGCACATCAGCAGGTAATAGACACCGCCGGTCATTGGATAGTCTGATCCTTCCAGACGCGGCAGCAGTTTAAGCACTTCGTTAATAGAATAAGTCCGGTAACGAAGTCCGTGTTCCGGTTCCACATAAGAGATGTCGCTGATCTGGATCGGCACACCGCGGATACCGCTGCAGATCTGCGCGACTGTCACGTTTGATATGACAAAATCACCATGTTCTTTGATCAAACGGTTCATCCGTTCACGCCATATCATAACATTCGCTTCAATACGTTCTTCCAATATCATAATGAATACCTGCCTTGAAAGCGGTTCGGCATAAAGCCGTTTCCGGGGCCGCAGCAGTAGTAAAGCCACAGGTCGTCCGTGCGCCCGTAAAACTTTCCGGCTGCCGCGACGCTGACGACCGGGGTGCGCACGAGGCCCGTGCGCAGGAACATCGGCTCCGAAAGCGCGTCCGCCACCGGGAAGCGGCCGAACAGCCGCCGAATGGTCTCCGAGGCCTTTTTATAGGCGAAGAATTCCGAAAGGCCCGGCTCGTCCGAGGTGTGGAACATCACCTTGTCCGCGAGCCCCAGCGCCTCGAGGTGCGGGATGAACGCGTCCGCGAACGCTTCAAGGAATGCGGTGTACGCGTCGTCGGAGGCCTTCGTCTCCCAGCCGAAGATGCGCTCGTACCCGTTTTCGGTCGTTGCCATGACCTTCGGCGCGGCCTTCGCGCCCCACTGGGTGAACAGGTGCGA
>CADBKS010000341.1:712-2184 GCA_902795255.1 uncultured Chloroflexota bacterium | reverse complement strand
CGGGAATACCGCGTAGTTCTGAAACACCATACCTATGTCGCGCTTATTTGGCGCGATATTATTAATCAGCTTATTGCCGAAATAAATCTCACCCTGGTCGATTCTATTAAAACCGGCGATCATACGGAGAAGCGTCGTTTTCCCGCAGCCCGACGGCCCGAGCAGAGTAAAAAACTCGCCTTCTTTTACAGAAATGGACACCCCGTCCACCGCACGAAAATCACCGAACTTTTTGACAACATTATCGATTCTGACTTCAATGCTCACGATGTTTCCTCCCGGTTCCCCATATTTCAAAACTGCGGCAGCACAAGGCTGCCGCAGCATCTTACGGCATTTATCAGCCGTTATTCATGACGATCTCGTTCCATTTCTCAAGGATCGGCTCGGAATCAGCCGCCTTGGCATAGTCATAATCCATGAACTTGATGTCGTTGAAGTTCTTCAGACCTGCCGGAAGCGCAACGTCCGTTCTGGCCGGGCGCCGGTTAAAGGAAACCGCGATTTCCGAGTTGGCCTGGGAATACATGAATTCGCACCACAGTTTGGCGTTCTCCGGGTTCTTGCAGTTCTTGATGATGACCGTACCGCCGCGGGTCCGCATCGTCCCGTCTTCCGGATAGATCACCGCGATGTTTGCACCGGCCGCAGTGTAGTCCGCACCATAGTTCTCGATCGTGACGCCGACCATGTATTCGCCGTCAGCAGTCTGCTTCGGAACGCTGGAGGAGGAGTTCATGATCTTGCCGTCCAGGTTCTGATAGAATTTTTCGACGAACTCCCAGCCGTACAGCTGCTCCATGCAGTTGAGGTGGATGTAAGCGGAAGAAGAGGCATTCGGATCGCAGAATGCGATCTGACCTTTATACTTCTCGTCAATAAGGTCTTTCCAGCTCGTCGGCCAATCGGCTTCATTCGGAAGCAGTTCCTTATTAACCATGAAAATCATCATGTTGCCGCCAGCACCTTCTGTCCAGTAATCTTCCTCAAGCGGCTCACTATGGCCGATCTGTTCGGGAGTCACGGACTCCAGCTTATAGGGCTGGAAATAATCGGTATAACGGGAAAGGTTATCTGAGGTGGCGCCCTTCATGACGTCGCCCAGCGGATTATCCTTTTCCGCTTCGATACGGGCCAGCAGTTCAGAACCGCCGCCATACACCACTTCCACTTCCACGCCGGTCAGGGCTGTAAAAGCCGCGACCTGTTTTTCGGTCATGTCGGAATCATCACCGGAATATACGACGACTTTCCCGCTGCCCTTCCAGTTGAATTCTCCCGGTGCGGCCGCTTCAGAAGAAGCTGCTGCCGATGCCTGCTCCGATGCGGAAGAGGCAGCCGAGCTCGCCGCGCTGCCGCCGCAGGCGACAAGCGAAAACACGATCACTGCCGCGAGCAGAAGGCTCAAATACTTTTTCATAGTTTCTCCTTTCCTGTTTGTCAGTTTTGAGTTGCGCAGATAGACTGCTTTA
>CADBKS010000341.1:0-650 GCA_902795255.1 uncultured Chloroflexota bacterium | reverse complement strand
AATTATCAGTTTTGCAGGTGTCTCCCTGTTGGATTTTTCAATCTTTGTGTAAAATAAACAAAAAGGCGCTCTGCATTAACTGAGTGCCCTTTTGATACGTTTTTGAAATTCGATTGTACAGACCGGCGGCGTTTTTGTTCAGAACGATGCGACCACGTCCCCGTCGAGCCTCCGGATGATCTCCTCCGCAAGATGGACGCCGTTCCGGAAATCCTCATACGAAGCGATCCCGTAATGCGTATGGCTGTACCGGACCGGGATCCCGATCACGATGCAGGGTACGCCTTCTCCCGAAAGATGGATCACCGCTCCGTTCGTGGCGCCGCCCGTGCGGACCGCTTCCTGCACGGGAATGCCGCATTCTTCCGCTGTATCGAGCGCGAAATGCTGGAAGCGCGGATGGGTGATCATCATCCGGTCGATATGCCGCAGCATCGGTCCCTTATGCAGCGCGGTCTGGGTAAGATACGGCTCGGTGAAAGTATCGTCCGCCGGCGTCCCTTCAAAAACGATCGCTATATCCGGCTTTACCCGGCGGGCAGTGACCTGCGCCCCGCGCATGTGCATCTCTTCCTGGGCTGCCAGCGCGCCGACCAGATCCACCGGAAGCTTTTCCGATGCCAGATCATTCATGACCGCAAGGACGGCGG
>CADBKS010000340.1:1184-2775 GCA_902795255.1 uncultured Chloroflexota bacterium | reverse complement strand
CTGACGGCCACCCGTCGGCCCCGGCACCCCCAATTTAATGTGTTTGGGATAACCGTTTTTATATTTCTCATACAGCACATATTCAGGTCCGGCAGCATGTTCCCGATAAGCATTATGCTAAAGCTCTTCGGCTCCACCTGCTTAGCAGGTGGTTTTCTCTACCATGAATAAAAAACAGCCCTGAAGCGTTTGGCTTCAGGGCTGTTTTATTGATCAGATCGATTCGGTCTTACAGATCCAGTTCGAGGGAGTGTTCCTCGTTCAGTTTGCGGCACATGGCGACGAAATCGGCGAGCGGGACGTCATTGAGCTTCCGGTTGCCGCGGGCGGTGATGGAGACCGTGCGGTTTTCCATTTCCTTGCCGCCGAGGATGACGATGAACGGATCGCGGGCATTGTGGAAATCCTTGATCTTATCGCGCATGTTGCGGTCGGAGCCGTCCAGTTCGGCGCGGATGCCGGCTTTGCGCAGGGCGCTCAGGACCTCGGCCGCGTATTCGTTATGCTCCGGCATGATCGGGACGATACCGACCTGGAAGGGGGAGCACCAGAACGGGAACTGGCCCTTGAAGTTTTCGATCAGGATCCCGATGAAGCGTTCGAAGGACCCGAAGATGGCGCGGTGGATCATGACCGGGCGTTTGAAGGAGCCGTCAGGAGCAACATACTTCAGGTCAAAATTCAGCGGGAGCTGGAAGTCGAGCTGGATGGTGCCCATCTGCCATTCGCGGCCCAGGCAGTCTTTCATCTGCAGGTCGATCTTCGGACCGTAGAAAGCGCCGTCGCCTTCATTGATCTCGTAATTTCCTTCGCCGTAGGTGTCATCCAGGATCTTCTTCAGGGAAGCTTCCGCGTTGTTCCACACTTCGATATCGCCCATATAGTCATCCGGGCGGGTGGAGAGCTCCACGCGGTAGGTAAGGCCGAAGGTGTTGTAGATCTCGGTGGCGATGCTCATGATATCGCCGATCTCAGCGGCGATCTGGTCTTCGGTGACGAAGATGTGGGCATCATCCTGACGGAATTCCTGCACGCGGAAGAGACCGTTCAGTTCGCCGGACTTTTCCTTGCGGTGGATCACATCCACCTGGCTGACACGGAACGGCAGTTCCCGATAGGAGCGGGAGGTCTTGCGGTAAACGTTGATGGCATTCGGGCAGTTCATCGGCTTGGCCGCGTAGGTGGAGGGACTTTCCGCGTCATAAATGCGGTTGCCGGCGTCATCCGTCTCATACCCCGGGATCAGGAACATATTGTTGCGGTAATGTCCCCAGTGGCCGGAGGTCACCCACAGCTGTTTGTTGTTGATGACCGGAGCGGAGATCTCCTGATAGTCATGTTCCTCATGAATGGAGCGCCAGTATTCCAGCAGCGCGTTATACAGCCGCCAGCCGCGCGGCAGCCAATAGGGCATCCCCGGAGCGGATTCATCGAACATGAAGAGCTCAAGCTGCGGGCCGAGCTTCTTGTGGTCGCGTTCCTGTGCTTCTTTGATGAGCTTCAGATGATCGGCCAGTTCCTTCTTGTTTTCGAAGGCATAGACGTAGATACGCTGCAGCTGGTCCCGGTGTTCGTCACCGCGCCAGTAGGC
>CADBKS010000340.1:0-1147 GCA_902795255.1 uncultured Chloroflexota bacterium | reverse complement strand
GACTTGATCTGGAAAGCGGCGCCGAGCAGTTCCTGGGAATTGCTGATGTGCGGTCCGCGGCAGAGATCGAAGAAATCATCACCCGTGAAATAGACCGTCAGCTTTTCGCCTTCCGGCAGGTCGTTGATGAGTTCGACTTTGAATTTCTGGTCAGCAAAGAGTTCGAGGGCGTCGGTGCGGGACATTTCCTTTACCTGCCAGTCCTCTTTCCGTTTGAGGATCTCGCGCATTTTGTCTTCGATCACCGGATAGTCTTCCGCGGTCAGGTTGCGCGGCAGCAGAAAGTCATAGTAAAAACCGTCAGCGATCTGCGGACCGATGGCGATCTGGACATGTTCCTTACCGAAGATTTCCATGACGGCCTTCGCCAGGACATGGGCAAGGGAATGGCGGTATACGCTCGAATAATATTCCTTGTATTCCTCTTTGTTCATCAAAAACTCCTTTTGCTATTGTGCCGGAAGCGGCCAATGTTGGTTTCATAAAAAAACTGCCTCGGTGTGAGGCAGTTCTGTATTCTTTCGGATCCGTTCACGCCTCACATAGCGAACAGACCGCAGGTGACTGCGGCAGTAGTTTCGGTAGTGGTGGCTGTGATCGCATAGTTCATCGTTTTTTATTCCAATACACTAATTTATCACTGTCGGGAAGGTGAAGGTTTGTCAACCCTCCCGAAACAGGATAATGACCGTCAGAGAGAATTTCCCGGATTTTCTAAATCTCCTAAGAGCTCATTTGATATGCACATGGCAATCGGAAGGCTGTGCTTCGCACAAGGCGCGGCACCGGCGTTCGTGTGTTTGCATAAGCCGCTGGCCGCGCCCGGTTTATTTAGCCGGGGGCACGGGCCGGCTAAAGCCGCCCGTTGCCCCCGGCACCCCATTTTTTATGGAAGGATCAACAAATTGTTTTTTCTTTCCGGTTCTCAAATGAGGCTCCTCTGCCTTCTCCAGCGGGGACCTTTTTACTGAAGCCCTTCAGCTCCACATTCTTAGGATGTGGTTTTCTCTGACATGGAAAACAGCATTCCGCTAAACGGAATTCTACGATATGAGCTCACTTAGATATGCACATGGCAGTCGAAAGTGAGTGCTTCGCAAGGCGCGGCCCAATCGTTCGTATGTTTGCATAAGCTGCTTGCCGCGCC
>CADBKS010000339.1 GCA_902795255.1 uncultured Chloroflexota bacterium | reverse complement strand
GCGTTGAGTATAAGCTGGTGTCACTCGATTACCTGAAGTGCACGCCGCTGCTGCTCAGGGAGTTTTAGACAAAGGTGTATGTAATTGCCGCCGGCGGGGCGGCGGAATGGAGATTGTCATGAAAAGAGTGATCTTGATTGTTATGGACAGTGTCGGCATCGGCGCGGAACCGGATGCCGAAAAATACGGGGACGCCGGAACGGATACATTTCTGCATGCGGCGGAAAACACGACGGGTTTTGCCGTACCGAATCTGATTTCGCTCGGTATGGGGAACATTGAAGGCGCGGCCTGCGGCCGATGGCGAACAGACCCTGCCGGAATCCAGGGCGCATTCGGACGGATGCGTGAACTCTCAGCCGGTAAGGACACGATCACAGGGCACTGGGAAATCGCGGGGATTCAGACGCAGACCCCGTTTAAAACCTATCCGGACGGTTTTCCGAAGGAGTTTTTGGATAAATTCCGGGAGGAGACCGGCCTGGAGTGCCTGGGCAACTACCCGGCGTCCGGTACGGAGATCATTGAAGAACTCGGACCGGAACATGAGAAAACCGGCAAACCGATCGTCTATACCTCAGCGGACAGCGTGTTCCAGATCGCGGCCAACACGGCCGTCATCCCGCTTGAGCGGCTGTACGAGATCTGCCAGACAGCGCGGAATATGCTGCAGCGGATCCGCACGAGTGAACGGCATGATTACGCCGTATCTCCGCCGGAGGAAACACTCCTTGACAAAGTCAGCGCTGCGGGGCTGCCTGTCTGCGCGATCGGCAAGATCCATGACATTTTCAACGGACGGGGCATAACCGAGTCGCTCCACACCGAAAACAATATGGACGGCGTCGACAAAACGCTGGCCGCTATGAAAACGGTTCGCGGTGGTCTCATCTTCACCAACCTGGTCGACTTTGACTCTTTGTACGGTCACAGAAGAAACCCGGAGGGCTACGGCCGGGCTCTGATGGAATTTGACGCGAGGATTCCGGAAATCCGGGCGGCCATGGAAGAAGAGGATATCCTGATCCTGACCGCGGATCATGGCACCGATCCGATGCACCACGGTTTCGACCATACACGTGAATACGTTCCGGTCCTGGTCTCGGGCGCCGGCATTAAACGCGGCATCGATCTGGGTACCCGGGCGTCCTTTGCAGACTGCGGACAGACGATTGCGGACTCCCTGGGTGTTGAGAGGACCGTAATCGGCGAAAGTTTTCTGAAAGAGATCATAAAGAGAGATTAAAAAAAACATAATGTAGTGGCAGACCTGACACTACCAATCATAAAGAGGGGATAATCGCATGAAGATGCAGAATATAATCGTGAAGAAAAGAGACGGAAAAGAACTCGACCGATCGGAGATCGGCTTCTTTGTCAATGGTTACAGCGACGGACGGATTCCTGATTATCAGGCGGCCGCGTTTCTGATGGCGGTCTGGTTCAGGGGAATGAACAGCCGTGAAACGTCCGATCTGACAAACGCGATGATGAACTCCGGGGATGTCGCGGATCTGAAAGAAATCAAAGGAATAAAAGTCGATAAACACTCGACGGGGGGTGTCGGGGACAAAACGTCGCTGATCGCCTGCCCGATCGTAGCCGCGTGTGGTGTGCCGGTCGCCAAGATGAGCGGACGCGGACTCGGTTTCACCGGGGGCACGATCGATAAACTGGAATCGATTCCGGGCTTTCGTACTACACTCGGGCGGGACGAATTTGTTGCCCAGGTTAACGAAGAGGGCATCGCGCTGATCGGTCAGAGCGGAATGATTACGCCGGCTGATAAAAAAATCTACGCGCTTCGTGATGTGACGGGCACAGTG
Organism: uncultured Chloroflexota bacterium; assembly: GCA_902795255.1. Next base: position 441 of record CADBKS010000339.1, on the reverse strand, counting down.
GAGAACAAAAGCCTGATCGCGTCCAGCATCATGAGTAAGAAACTGGCTGCTGGAAGCGACGCGATCGTGCTCGACGTTAAGGTTGGAAGCGGCGCGTTCATGAAAAATCTGGAAGACGCCGAAGAGCTTGGACAGTTGATGTGTGAGATCGGCAATGCTGCCGGCAGGAAAACGATTGCAGTGGTTACGGACATGGATCAGCCGCTTGGCTGCGCGGTCGGAAACGCGCTGGAAGTGGAAGAAGCAATCATGACGCTGAATGGGCACGGACCAGAAGATATTACGGAACTGTCGACGTATCTGGCAGGTCTGATGCTGTGCCTTGGCGGGCGGGCCCGTTCGACCCGGGAAGGGCTGATGATGGCGCAGCAGGCGCTGTCCAGCGGCGCGGCCCTGGAACGCTTCAGAAAACTGGTGATTCGCCAGGGAGGAGATCCGGTC
>CADBKS010000338.1 GCA_902795255.1 uncultured Chloroflexota bacterium | reverse complement strand
GCGTTTTCAAGGTTGACCGGGTCGCCGGGGCGCATCTTCTTGAAGAACTCGATCAGGGCCAGTTCGCCGATCGTCATGCCGGAGGACGTATCCCAGACCGGTTCCTGTTTGAAGGTCGCTTCAATGAATTTGCGGTCCTTGTTGTTGTCGACGTCACCGAACAGGGCGAGCAGTTCCTCATCGGTCCCTTCCTTGATCGGGGATTCGTCGATGCCGTCATTGACAGCAGCCAGCGCGCGCAGGAAGATCGTGATCGGCACGGTGCGCTTGCGGTTGAATTTCAGAATGATGTAGTCATTCTTGCGGGTCTCGAACTCCATCCACGCACCGCGGTCCGGGATCAGTTTCGCCATCGCCTGACGGTGACCGGTGGAATGATCGATCTGGGCTTCAAAGTAGACGCCCGGGGAGCGGATCAGCTGGGAAACGACGACACGTTCGGAACCGTTGATGATAAACGTACCGCTTTCCGTCATTTCCGGGAATTCGCCCAGAAACACATCCTGGCGGATCGGGCTCGCCACAGCGGGTCCGGCCAGAAGGACGGAAACATAAAGCGGGGAGGAATAAGTCAGGTCGCGCTCAACGCACTCATCAACAGACTGTTTCGGTTTATCGAACCAGAATTTCAGGTTGTTTTCCCGTGCCTCTTCCGAATTGCTCGGAAAATACAGCTTCATTCCGTGGTTGAAGGACTCAATCGGGGAAATTTCATCAAAGAGTTCTGCGATACCGTATTCCTTCAGACGCCGGAAAGAATCGAGCTGAATGTCAATAAAACCGGGAAGCGGATAGACATTCGGAATACGCGCATAGGACTTTGTATGCTGTGTAGTAGTCAAATTGACCTCCGTAAGTATTTCCTTGACAATTTCTACCACAAATCAGCGCACATGTACGACCCGCCGAATAACTGGTAAAATCACAATGACCTAATATTATAGCACTTGAAGAAAAGAAAACCAAAAAGATGTGATTGACACACACATCTCCGGATCCGGTTCTCATTCGGGAACCGGTGAAACAGGACGGGCACGAACGGATGCAGCCCCGCACTGCCCTTTATAACTATAAGGATACCATAAGACGGGGGGATCCGTTCAAAAAAAGTACCCGGAAAACACCCCGCACCGCTCCCGGCTCGGGAACGGCAATTTCTTTCTGTATGAATTAAATCAATTAACCGCTTATACGATTTATAATCTTATACAATTTATAATGAAGAGGCAACACAGAACGATTTACGGAAAGGATCAGACCGCATATGAGCAGCCAGCACCGCATGACTGAAGGACCTATCGCAGGAGCGATCGTACGTTTTGCCGTTCCGCTGTTTCTGGGCAACCTCTTCCAGCAGATGTATAACTCCGTGGACTCGCTGATCGTCGGCAACTACCTCGGCCCAGCTGATGATCGGGTTCTTTCAGGGCGTTTTCCTGGGCGCCGGGGTCCTGGTCGCCCGCTTCTTCGGGGCACGCATGATGGACCACATGCGCCGGGCGATCCACACGACGGTTACCGTCGCGCTGCTGGTCGGTCTGATGCTTTCGGTCGTCGGGATGCTCCTGACCCCGGTGATCCTGAGATGGATGGGGACACCGGACGACATCTTTGACCTGACGGTCTCTTATATCCGGGTCTATTTCGGCGGCTCCATCGGGCTGATCCTTTACAATGCCTGTTCCGGGATCATGCAGGCGGTCGGCGACAGCAAACACCCGCTGTATTTCCTGATCGCGTCCTCCCTCACCAATATCTGTCTGGACCTGCTCTTCATCGGTGTTTTCCGCTGGGGTGTCTTCTCCGCGGCCCTCGCGACCATCATCGCGCAGTTCCTGAGCGCCGTGCTGGGCATTACCCGTCTGATGCAGGCTGATGAAGAATACCGCGTCCGGATCAGCGGACTGGGGCTTGACTTTGACATGATCCGCCAGATCCTGAATTTCGGTCTGCCCTCCGGGCTGCAGAACTCCATCATCAACTTCGCGAACGTGATCGTTCAGTCCAACATCAACAGTTTCGGTACCATGGCAGTCGCCGGCTGCGGCGCTTACAGCAGGATCGACGGCTTCGCCTTCCTGCCGGTCACCAGCTTCAACGCGGCCATGACCACTTTTGTCGGGCAGAATCTCGGCGCGAAGGAATACGACCGGGCCAAACGCGGGTCCCGCTTCGGGCTGCTCTGCGCAGTCTCGATCGCGGAACTCATCGGCGTCCTGCTGATCCTCTTCGGACCATTGCTCATCAGCGCTTTTACCTCCGAACCGGAAGCCATCCGCTTCGGGCTGGACAAGCTGCACATCTGCGCACCGTTTTACTTCCTGCTCGCGGCATCCCACGGGTTCGCGGCCATCCTGCGCGGGGCCGGCAAGGCAAAGGTCCCGATGGTCGTCATGCTCTGCTGCTGGTGCCTCTTCCGCGTGACCTTTATTTCGATCCTCACACCGCTCACGCACTCGATCAACGTCGTCAACTGGGTCTATCCGGTCACCTGGTCCATGAGCGCGGTCATCCTGTTTATCTATTACACGAAAGCCAACTGGGTCCACGGGCTGGATCTGTAACTCTTATCCGCTGAATCAGAACCACCGGCTGAGCCGGTGGTTTGCTTTGTGCCTATAAAACACTGGTGCATGTGTGCGCTTGCAAGCGCTTGTCAATTCATATCTTCAAGTGCCCATGGCATTCGGAAGTGAGTGCTTCGCAGGGCGCGGCCCGGTTGTTCGTGTGTTTGCATAGGCTGCTTGCCGCGCCCGGGTTATTTAGCCGGGGCCGATCGGGCTGGCCTTGCGGCAGCCCAACACCTGCTCCGTAAGGTACGGGCTTCGCCCGATTTTTATGCGGAGCAGGAGCTTCGCCCCGTCGGCCCCGGCACCCCCATTATTGTGTCAGGGTCGACAGACTTGTTGTACTGACATGGCGTTATGAAAAACCAACCGGCCAAGTCGCGGCTGTCTTTCAGCTAAACTCTTCGACTCCACATGCTTAGCAGATGGTTTTCTATAATAGAATGCAAAAACGCCGGATCACAATGGTCCGGCGTTTTTTTAAGTACAAAAAAGGACTCATTTCTAAGTCCTTCTGTGGCGAGGGAGGGAGTCGAACCCTCGACAAAGGGCTT
>CADBKS010000337.1:1205-3208 GCA_902795255.1 uncultured Chloroflexota bacterium | reverse complement strand
GATCCCTTCGATTTATGTCACGCACGATCAGAACGAGGCAATGTCACTCTCTGACCGGATCGCGATCCTTCATGACGGCAGGATCATACAGACAGCCGCGCCGGAAGCGCTCTTCACCCATCCGGAAACCGCCTGGTGCGCATCCTTTCTGGGCTTTCATAATTTTATCAACGGCCAGGCTGCGGCCGGCGGAGAAATCTCCCTCCGGAATTTTTCCAAAGAGATCCGGTTCCGTTCTCAAACGGGTATGGGTCCGGGCACAAAAGTCAGGATCCTGATCAAAGACGGGATGATCGGCAGTGAACGCGCTGAAAAAAGTGACCATGCGCTTGTTTTGGATGCCATTCCGTTACAGAATATATACCGCGGTGACTTCTATGACGTTTTGCTCAAAATTGACGGGAACTGCGAAATCACGCTCAGGAGCAGGGATAAGGTCCCGACGGAACGGCCGGTTCAGATCATCTGTCCCGAAGACCGTATCATTGTTTATCCGGATCGGTCAGAGCAGTGAATCAAACGGTAAAAACAGAAGGTGAACTGATCCGAACAGACAGATCTGCACGAGCGCCAGTATGACTGCCGCAGCCGCTGCAGTCAGGTCCGGGCAGGTTTTACTCCTCAGAATGAAGATACATTTTGTCAGAATATAATACAGGACCCAAAGAAAAATAACCGCGGCTGATGCTGCCGGGAACCTGAATGCTGTCAGCATTATTTTGCTGCCGCTGAAAATAAACAAATACGAGATCCCGGCACCGATCACCAATCCGGGCAGCAGCATTTCTCTTCTCAGCGGACCGGGACGGATATCTTTTTCCGTCAGCGCGAAAAATACCGGTGCGATAATGCAAACGAGCATAAATCCCAGAGGATAAGCCGAAAGAAAACGCAGATCCTCCCGTTCTTCATACCAGTGAACAGGGATGAACTCCGTTGTGTTGATGATGTCCGTCAGGAACAGCAAAAAGGCAGCCGCAGTACCGCAAAGGAGCGGAACCGAAAACAGTTTTTTCCCTTTTCGTGAAATCAAAGAGAAGAGGATACCTCCCAGTATTCCGGAGAACAACCCGCTGCAGCGATAGCAGAACGGAAAACCATATGCCGGGGACCTGGACTGGAGCTGATGGCAGAATGCTGCACCTGCGAAGCGGTCAGGCACGACCTGCAGGATCATGCTCAGCATAAAAAACACAATGATCATGATCCCTGCTGCACATATAACGGTCCTGTTCTTTTGGGAGATCTTTCCTTCCATTGCTCAGCCCTTTACCGCATAGATCGGGTTGGTAAAGATCCAGTCATAGAGTTCTTTTCTCCGCGGCAGTGCGCATTCCACCCGGTAACAGCCCGGTTCATAAATCGTATACGGAACCTGTCTGCACTGCTGCCATTCTTTCACCGGCTTTCCGTCCCGGATCAGTCTGCACACACAGGCTTCCGGTGCGCTGATTTTAAATGTGATGCTGCTTTTCAAAAAGATCGTATCTCCCGGATAGGCAACACGCTCACGATTGTCCCCTTCCGCCGTAAACCGGAATCCCTTCGCGTCGCTCAGCCCGTCCACGGCCATAAAAACACGTCCGGAACGGAGCGCTTTATAAACTGTCATCTTGTCATGAATAAAATCACCGGTCAGCGGCTCATCAATAAAAACATGATTGAATGCAGTCGAAAGGATCTCTTTCGGTCCGAAAGAATGCCGTTCCGCAGAAAGACATGTTCCGACGATGCCGGTGCAGCGATAGTCCCTTGCCTGGAGCCCGTCAAAGAATTTCATTCTTTCCCGGATCTTTTTCTGCGAAGCATCAAGCCCGCGATTCAGGATCTCTTCCGAATTGATGATTTCAAAATACTTGATAAAAGATCCGTTTTCTTCAGGTTCAATAAAGATCCTGATCTCATTTTGCGGTGCGGATATTCTGCGGTTGAATTGTTCCTTTTCGATCCCGAGTGAAATATATCGGGGTACGTCTTTCCTGACCGGATCAGAGAGTTCCTCT
>CADBKS010000337.1:0-1173 GCA_902795255.1 uncultured Chloroflexota bacterium | reverse complement strand
GAGAGTTCCTCTCCGAAAATAAAAAGAAGCTTTCTCCCGTCTTTGTAATAATACTGGTCATGACCCTGCAGATAAATATTCTTATCCGTTACGAAAATTACGTCCAGCCCGCATTCAAGCGCAGCCCCGGCAAGAGAATATAAAGAAATATCACCGCCTGAAAACTTCGTGTAGTTCCGAATACTGCAAAGAATTTCTTCCATTTTTATCACAAAGGTTCATTATTTTTATTGACGAATTTCACAGAGAATATTATACTTACAAAGTTGAAAAACGGTATAGGAGATTCAAAATGAAAACATTTTTTAATATTGCTCTGATCATTTCATCTATCGCTACAGTTGTCTGTGTTGTGCTGCAGAACCGTGGTGTGGGAATGGGCAGCATTGCCGGCAGCGATCCGGGTTCAATTTTCACAGCCCGCCGCGGTGTTGAAAAGGTTATTTTCAATCTGATTCTGATTGTGGCCGGAACGATGCTGATTGGTTTCCTGCTGCGCAGCATGCAGACAAGGGCATCCATGCAGCGGCAGAACGAGAACAGCCAGCAGGCCCTGACCGAAGCGCTGGGAACGCTGGAACGGAATGAACATCTACCGTGGCTGCACACACGGCTGTATCTACTGCGACAGCAGGAGCAAGTGCTACCGTATCGAGCATCAGTTTGAGGACATTGAGGTCAAGATCAATGCCCCGGAGCTGCTCGAAGAAATTCTCAAACGCAAGCGCAGAAAGATAATGATAGGCACAGGCTCTATGAGCGACCCGTACCAGCCCTGCGAGGAAGAACTGATGCTCACAAGGAAGTGTCTGGAGCTTATTGACAGATACGGGTTCGGTGCGACGGTCATCACCAAGTCTGACCGGGTGCTGCGGGATATAGACCTTTTTGACAGCATCAACCAGAAGGGCAAAAGCGTTCTCCAGATGACGCTGACTATCGCAGACGATAAGCTCAGCAGGATAATTGAGCCTAATGTCTGCCCCACCAGCAGGCGGTATGAGGTGCTGAAGGAGTTTCAAAAGCGGGGTATCCCCACTGTTGTTTGGCTGACGCCGCTGCTGCCGTTCCTGACAGACAGTGATGAGAATTTTAACAGCCTCATGGAGTATTGCCTTGATGCAGGTGTAAAGGGCATTGTATGTTTCAGCGCCGGCATGACCTTGCGGGAGG
>CADBKS010000336.1 GCA_902795255.1 uncultured Chloroflexota bacterium | reverse complement strand
GGATTGATGATGGCAGCATTGAGCCCGTGAGACAAAGCCATTGTGTAGAAAGCTGAATTGATGATCTCACGCTGGGGAAGTCCGAAGGAGATATTGGATACACCCAGTACAGTATGTCCGTTATATTTTCGGCGGATCCCGTCGATGGTTGCGAGTGCTGCGTTTGCCGCTTCCGGCTCTGAACTGATGGTCATCGCCAGTGCGTCGATGAGAATATCTTTTTTGTTGATTCCATATGAGGCGGCTGTTTTGTAGATCTTGTCTGCAATCGCCAGACGTCCCTCAGCAGTTGATGGAATTCCCTCTTCATCCAGCGTCAGCGCCAGAACGACACCGCCGTATTTCTTTGCCAGCGGGAATATCTTTTCCATGACTTCTTTCTTCCCGTTGACGGAATTGATCAGCGCTTTACCGTTATACTGTCGGAGCGCCTTCTCCATGGTTTCGGGATTGGTCGTGTCGATCTGCAGCGGCAGTCCGATGACGCTCTGAAGTTCGTAAACAACATCAGACATCATTTGAGTCTCGTCGATCTCAGGAAGTCCGACATTGACATCCAGAACATGAGCACCGCTGTCCTGCTGTTTGATTCCTTCCCGGACGATATATTCGATATCATGATTGCGCAGAGCTTCCTTGAATTTCTTCTTTCCGGTCGGGTTGATGCGTTCTCCGATGATGACCGGTTCCTGGCCGATTTCTACGGTTTTTGATGTTCCGCAGACCAGTGTCCGGTTCTTTTGAGTGACCGGAAGCGGTTTGATGCCCTGACAGCGGTCGATCATTGCTTTTATGTGAGCCGGTGTGGTACCGCAGCACCCGCCTGCGATCCATAAGCCGGCCCGGATCAGATCTTCCATGACACCGGCGAATTCTTCCGGCCCGACGGAGTAAACGGTACGTCCGTTGACTGTCGAAGGCAGACCGGCATTCGGATTTACGATCATTGGAACGGAGGCATATTTGAGCATGTTCAGTGCGATGGGTTTCATCTGGGCTGGACCGAGCCCGCAGTTGATACCCAGGGCGTCCACCCCCAGACCTTCTAGCAGCGCGACTTCACCAGGTACATCTCCTCCGGTCATCAGACGGCCGTTTTCATCATACGTCATGGTGACGAAAACCGGCAGGTCGCTGTTTTCTTTTGCGGCAAGCACCGCCGCTTTAACCTCATAAAGGTCATTGATCGTTTCAAAATGGAGAATGTCCGCTCCTGCGGCATCTGCCGCTTTGACGGTACGGGCAAATACTTTGTATGCTTCCTCGAAAGGCATTGTCCCCAGAGGCTTCAGCAGACGGCCGAGAGAGCCGATACTGAATGCGATAAAACGCGGTTCAACTCCTCCGTCGATCGCATCCATTTGTGATCTGGCTTTTTTTGCGTTATCGACTGCCGCTTTTGCGATGGATTCTACACTGTAAGGACCTTCATCGGGAAAATTCAGCTCATTACAGCCAAGCGAATCGGTGGTGACGATATGGCAGCCGACCTGGTAATATGAAAAATGCACCTTTTGGATAACTTCCGGATGTTCGATATTCCAACGCTCCGGTTCCTCTCCGGGCTGAAGTCCTTCGGCCTGCAGAAGCGTTCCCAGACCTCCGTCAAAATAAAGCATCTTCTTCCCGATCAACCTTCGAATATCCATCCGTGTGCTCCAACTGAAAAATTGCATTGCGGTGAAACCGGAGTTGTCCGGACTCACGCAGAGTTATAATTATTCGGAAAAACGGTGTGCGCATTGCTGTACACCGCCGGTAAAATTATACACCTGAAACAGCGCATAAGAAAATGGCTGTTATCGGTGTTTAAAAGGAAAACTCCGGGAGGAGTATCCTTTGCCCGGAGTTTTCCTTTGGATTTATTTACTTATTGAGAAATCCGTGAATTAGTTACCTATTGGATTACCAGCAGCAGGTAACGCAGCCGTGGCAATCCGGTGCAGCCGGTGCAGTAACAGGCCACTGCGGGATGCATACGGCTCTTAAGGTGACATCCTTATTGGGCATA
>CADBKS010000335.1 GCA_902795255.1 uncultured Chloroflexota bacterium | reverse complement strand
GTTCCGCCGCGCGAAGAAAAACCTGGCTACGGAAATGGAACAGAAAAACGGCGGTCTGGATTCGGAGATCCAGAAGACGCTGCTTTCATTCGTTTTCTACGGCGATCCGCTGTATACCGTGGATGATACTGCGGATATCAATGACATCATGCAGCGTTCCAAGACCTGCCGCGCCTATGAACTTCTCGGGGAGGAATCCAACTACGAAAACACGCTGGATCCGGACCTTTCAAGCGATATCTACAAGAAGGTCAAGTCGGTGTATGAGATCAACTCCGCTGCCAATGAGTATTCTCAGTGTATGGTGAAGAAGCAGATGAATTACAACCTGACCGGACGGTATGCCGCGCATGCGATTTCCGAGCATTCGAATTATGTCATCACCTATATCCGGGACAGCCGTGTCGGTACGTATCTGGACCGCTCGGTCATCCGCGTCACGGTGCGGGATGACGGCGTGATCCAGAAGGTTTCTTTTTCCCGCTGAGTGCGGCCGGCTTGTCATTTGACGATCCCGAAACATGATTAAATACATATAATAATAATTACATAGTGATTTTCGTCCAGTTTGTGCAAATTGTCACAAACATGACTTGACATTGTAAACGTTTACGTTTAAAATCTAAGAAAAAATTGCATATTTGCAGTTCGCCGCAAATATGCAATTATATATAAGGAGAAATCTATGGAAAAGGTTATCATTGCGTCAGCGTGCAGAACTGCTATCGGGAAATTCGGCGGGACTCTTGCCAATGTTTCCGCTGCTGAGTTAGGTTCAATTGTCATCAAAGAAGCGATTGCCCGTGCCGGGATCACGCCTGATGCAGTTGATCAGGTCTATATGGGCTGCGTTATTCAGGCCGGGCTCGGTCAGAATGTCGCGCGTCAGTGCTCCCTGAAAGCGGGACTGCCCATTGAGACTCCCGCGGTGACGGTCAACGTTGTCTGCGGTTCCGGTCTGGAAGCCGTAAATATGGGCGCCCGGATGATCGAATGCGGCGATGCCGATGTCGTTATCGCCGGCGGTACCGAAAATATGGATATGGCTCCTTTTGCAGTGATGAAAGGCCGCTACGGTTACCGGATGGGCTACCCGATGGGGAAGAGCGAACTGGTCGATACCATGGTCAATGACGCACTCTGGGATGTATTCAATAATGTCCATATGGGCATCACTGCTGAAAACATCTGCGACCGCTGGGGGCTGACCCGCGAGGATCTGGATGAATTTGCCGTTGCAAGCCAGGCGAAGATCGAAAAAGCCCAGGCTGCCGGTGCTTTCAAAGATGAGATCGTTCCGGTCGTGATCAAAAACAAGAAGGGCGATATCGTCTTCGATACCGATGAAGGCCCCCGCCCCGGAACCAACATGGAAGCGCTCGCGAAACTGAAGCCTTCCTTCAAACCGGACGGCAAAGTGACCGCCGGGAATGCTTCCGGCATCAATGACGGGGCTGCCGCAGTCGTTCTGATGAGCGAATCCAAGGCAAAAGAACTGGGCGTCACTCCGATGGCCACCTGGATCTGCGGCGCGCTGGCCGGTGTGGATCCCGCGATCATGGGGATCGGCCCTGTTGAAGCCACGAAGAAAGTGATGAAGAAGACCGGTTACACGATCGATGATTTCGACCTGATCGAGGCCAATGAAGCTTTTGCGGCGCAGAGCGTTGCGGTCGCCCGCGAACTGAAGATCAACCCCGATAAACTGAATGTCAACGGCGGTGCGATCGGGCTCGGCCATCCGGTAGGAGCTTCCGGCTGCCGTATTCTGGTCACCCTGCTTTACGCGATGAAGCACCGCGGCGCGAAGAAGGGCCTCGCCACGCTGTGCATCGGCGGCGGTATGGGCTGCGCGGCTGTTGTTGAAATGGAATGATTCTGTCAGGAGCTGAGATGTATATTAAAACTGAGATCCAGGACGCCGTCGAGATCATCACGATCGACCGTCCGCAGGCGCTGAATGCGCTGAACCCTGAAGTTCTCGAAGAACTGAAGGCTGCTTGTGAAGCGGTCGATCAGAGCACGGTCCGCTGCATCGTTCTCACCG
>CADBKS010000334.1 GCA_902795255.1 uncultured Chloroflexota bacterium | reverse complement strand
CAGCCCGATCGGCCCCGGCTAAATAAACCAGGCGCGGCCAGCGGCTCATGCAAACACACGAACGATCGGGCCGCGCCTTGCGAAGCAATCCCTTCCGATAACCATGTGCACAGCAAAGCGTTCACTGTCATGCGCTTACAAGCGCACGCGGGTACCAGCGCCTTACAGGCGCAGAGCAAATCACCGGCTCAGCCGGTGGTCCTAATTGCACATAAAGACCGACGCGTATCTCTTTCGGCGGTGCAAGAGTCCCAACAACATACCTTCGGGAGCGGTTCCTTCTGACACCTTCGGTGTCGCCGGGCAACCGGCCCCTTCGGCACTGCTTTTGTATCTTTCGCCTGCCATACAAAAAGCGCCGCAGCATTTTTTCATACTGCGGCGCTTTACCTTTATATACCTGCTTTATCGCCTTATTCAACCGTTTCCGCCACAAAGCTGCGGGCAACCAGCGCACTGAACTGCTCTTCCGTCAAATCACAGTGATAGAACATATCATAGTAATTGTGAACTTCCTCATAAAGGTCATAGTCCGCGGCTTCCGGATACAGGACCTTCGCCATCCACATCATGCCGAGATAGCGCTGGACCGAAGGCGGGAAACCCATCCAGTTATACGGGCCGAAAGGCACTTCGACATAATTCCCGTTCTGAATGGCCTGCATGCTCTGCCAGGTCTCATCCTCCGCCACCGCATCATACACGCTGTTCGGGGCAAAAATGATGAATTCCGGATCCCAGGCGAGGATCTGTTCCATATCGACCTCATTGCCGGTCCCCTTTGAAGACGGTTCATCGACCACAGCGGCGTTATCCGCGAGCAGATCAATGACCTCGGCATGGTAGGACCCCTGAGCGATCACATTATGGCCTTCACCGGTGATATAAAGCAGGGATCTCTTCTCAACCGAATCCGCGATCTCCTTCATCCGCGCGTACATATCATCGCAGTAGGCGCCGATCATATGGGCTTCTTCTTCTTTCCCCAGCAGGTCCCCCAGCATGCGGTAAGCATCGCCCATGGTTTCGGTATCGGCATCAATATGGATAAAGGGCAGCCCGGTCTGTTCCTGCAGTGCGTCCATATCCTCCCGGATCGTTTTCTTAGGCTCCCCGACATCCAGAACGACCTGCGCGCCGGAAGACAGCAGCGTCTCAAGGTTCAGTTCGCCTTTTCCGCCGTAAAGCTGGCCCAAAACCGGCAGATCATAATATTCTGCCGGCAGGTAAAGCGCCGCAGTCTCATCCCACGCGGAAGAGATCCCGGCGAACTTTTCCGGACACAGCGCAAACAGGATGATCTGGGTCATCGGACCGGAAACTGCGACCTTATTGATCTCGTCCGGAACAACCATCGTGCGGCCCGTGGAATCAACGAATTCCCGCTCCGCGGAAGCTGATGCCGCAAAACACAACAGCAGTACAACAGTGAACAATAATACAAATTTTTTCATCATGATCCTTTCTGAAAATCCGGCGTCACTTCGTGACCGCGGCGATTTTCCCATAATCCGTATCGACGATCACCGCCCGGATCCCGTAAAGTTTCCGCAGCAGTTCCGCCGTCAGTACATCCCCTGTCGGCCCGCAGGCTTCGACCGTCCCGTCCCGGAGCGCCAGCACACGATCGCTGTAAGAGAGCGCGTGCTGCGGGTCATGCGTTGAAAGAATGACCGTATATCCTGCGCGGGTCAGGTTCCGGAGCAGGCCGAGGATCCTCTCCCGGTTTCCGTAGTCAAGCGAAGCAGTCGGCTCATCCATCATCAGCAGCGAAGCCCGCTGGCTCAGCGCGCGGGCGATCATCACCAGCTGCTGTTCCCCGCCGGAAAGCTGTGTGAAGGTCCGGTCTTCCAGATCCTCGATCCCGACCTGTTCCAGCGCTTCTCTCGCGGCGCGCACCTGCGCCGCCTTCGGGCTTGCGAATGTACCGAGTTCCCGGGTCGTCCCCATCAGCACCGTATCCAGAACGGAATAAGCGAAAGCCGTCCCATGGTTCTGTGGGATATAGGACATGCAGCCGGCCATTTCCCGGCGCGAAAGCGAGCGGATATCC
>CADBKS010000333.1 GCA_902795255.1 uncultured Chloroflexota bacterium | reverse complement strand
CACCCGTCCAGTATATTCGTCCGGAAATTATCGGCTTCGTTCTTGGCTCTTTGATCGCTGCGCTGCTCTTCAATGAGTTTAAAACCCGCGGCGGTTCCGCACCTGTTGTCCGCTTCATTCTCGGTTTCTTTGCAATGATTGGCGCACTGGTTTTTCTGGGCTGTCCTTGGCGTGCCTGGTTCCGCTTCGCGGGGGGCGATCTGAACGGTCTTGTCGGACTTGTCGGGCTTGCGATCGGGATCCTTATCGGGATCCAGTTCCTCAAACACGGTTACAATCTCGGCCGAAGCCACAGCTGTAAAAAAGCTGCCGGCTGGGCTTTTCCGAGCATCATGATCGCGCTGCTGGTCCTCGCAATTCTTCAGCCGCGTTTCGGTGCCGAAGGAACCGGTCCCATCTTCAACAGTGAGAGCGGTCCCGGATCCATGCATGCTCCGCTGCTGATCTCTCTGTGTGCAGGTCTGATCATCGGCTTTCTCGCCCAGCGGACCCGTTTCTGCACCGTCGGTGCGATCCGTGACGTTGTAATGTTCAAGGACTCGCACCTGATCAGCGGTGTTCTGGCTCTCGGGATCTTCGCTTTTCTGACCAATCTGGTCTACGGCCAGTTCAACCCGGGCTACAATAATATGCCGATCTCCCACAGCAACCTCGTCTGGAATCTTCTTGGAATGATCCTCTCCGGTCTTGCATATACACTGGCCGGCGGATGCGCCGGACGACAGCTCTTCCTTGGCGGGGAAGGCGATATGGACGCAGGTATTTTTGTTCTCGGCATGATCACCGGTGCTGCCTTCAGCCACAATTTCGGTCTTGCCGGCGCCGCAAATTCTGTCGTGGACGGCGTAACGAAAGTATGGCAGCCAAACACACAGACGATCATCGCGGTCTTCCTCGGACTTGCCGTTTGTGTACTGATCGGTTTCACCAACCGTGATAAAGTTGACTAAGGAGCGAAAAAATGGCAAAAGAAATTGATGCTCGCGGTCTTTCCTGCCCGCAGCCGGTTTTCCTGACACTCAAGGCCATTGATGAAGGAAAATTCCCGATCATCGTAACGGTTGATAATGCAACCGCTAAGGCGAATATTCGCAGAATGGCGCAGGGAAAGAAGTACAATGTCGCTATTGAAGAAAAAGGGGATGACATTATCCTCACGATTTCAAAATAGTGATCAATGGATCAAATTAGATAATATTTCTGATAATTTAATAAATGAAAAAAAAAAAAGCTGATCGAAAATTGCAGCTGCATTCCCATACGGGAAACAGCATGATTACGAACAACAGGAATCGTAAACATCGGTTTTTCGAAAAATTCCTGCATGCTTCAGATTCAGTTTTCCGGATAGAATCAGTCAGGCAACGTTCCGGGCTGAGGGAGCTTGCCGATAAACACAAACGCACATGCAAATCCGCTGCACAATCCCGTAAAATCCTTTTCAATTGTCATGTGCAAAACATATTGAATTCTTGAAGCGATCAGCAACACATAGAGCGGAAACAGACTATGGAACCCAAAATGATTTACATGGACAACGCAGCTACATCATGGCCAAAACCTGCCTGTGTCATAGAAGCAATTAAAGATGCCATGGTTCACTGCGGGGGAAATCCCGGCCGCGGCGGACACCGTCTGGCACTGGCAGCCGGTGAACTCTTATACAATGTACGTGAACATACTGCATCATTCTTCGGCTGTGACGACCCATTTCGGGTTACTTTCACGATGAACATTACAACTGCTGCAAATCTGGTGATCCGCGGAGTTCTTTCTGCCGGAGACCATGTCCTTGTCAGCCCGATGGAGCACAACGCAGTGATGCGGCCGCTGACAGAATATGGAATCAGTTATGATATTCTTCCCGGCGGTCCGGACGGACTTATCGATCCGCTGTGCATTCCGGAGATGATCCGTCCCAATACAAGAATGATCATTATTTGCCATGAGTCCAATGTTAACGGTGTCATACAGCCGCTTGGCAGAATCGCACAGACAGCACATGAACATGGTATTCTGCTGATGGCTGACTGCGCCCAGTCTGCCGGGCACGTTCCGGTCAGTGTCGACAGGGACGGAATCGATTATCTCTGTTTCACCGGACATAAAGGGCTTTTTGGACCTACAGGTACCGGTGGTGTGGTTTTCGGGAATGGCGTGGATATCAGACAAATCAAACCGCTGATATGCGGCGGGACCGGCAGCCTGTCGGATCGTTTGGAACAGCCGGACTTTCTTCCGGACAGGTTTGAAAGCGGAACACAAAATGTATGCGGTCTCGCCGGACTGAATGCAGGACTGACCTGGATCGAACAACAGGGGCTCAGCCGGATTTTTGCTGTATGTCAGGATAGCATCGCAAAACTTCGCGTAGGACTACAGGCGATTGAACATGTGTCAGTTTACTCAGGTGCAGGAAACGTTCTTTCCATAACGATCAAAGGGAAAGACAATGGTGTCGCCGCATCTGAACTTGAAGAAAAATACGGTATCATGAGTCGGATCGGCCTTCACTGTGCTCCTCTGGCACACCGAACATTAGGTACCTTTCCGAACGGCACGATCCGTTTTGCTGTTTCGCCTTTTACGACAGATGAGGAGATCGAAACCTGCATCCGCGCATGCGGTGAACTCTCGGAGGGGTAAGCTTATATGGAAAACATATTGCTCGTACATACATCCGGACATGCCTTCAGCATCGAAAAGGCACTGAAAAAACGTGGAATCCTCTGCCGGCTGACACCGATACCACGGAAAGTCAGTTCGGATTGTGGGATCTGTGTACGATTCGATGCGGACCGTCTTGAAGAAGTCAGAGAATTCACTGAAACACTTCCTTTCGAGATACAGGGAATCATTTCTGAAAATGAAAGCTGAGATCCTGTCGCTTCCGCAAATCATCAAAAAGCTGCCTCATCCTGCAGTCATCTCTCTTGCCGGGGCGGGCGGCAAAACCACACTGATGTTCACACTCGGGAAACAGATACCCGGCGCCTGCGTTTTGACGACAACCACAAAGGTCGGGGAAGACCAGATCAGCGAAGCTGAACAGCAGATGACCTGCAGTGCGTTTTTCGATAATGAAGTACGCGGAAAAACCATATGGGTATCCCCGTCACTAACACCGATAAACGGAAAAATCTGCGGCTGCGGATCAGAAACCTTTGCTGCCCTTTCCGAGGAATGTGCGTTACGCGGACACCCACTGATCTTCGAATCGGACGGAGCAGCCCGCAGACATATCAAAGCCCCTGCTGATCATGAGCCTGTCATTTTTCCGGGAACGACCGTTTGTTTTTATC
>CADBKS010000332.1:2166-2564 GCA_902795255.1 uncultured Chloroflexota bacterium | reverse complement strand
GGGCTGCCGTACATAGCGGTTCGGATCAAAAGTCCGGGCCGCTTTGTTGTCTGATCTTAAGGATCAAGCACCCACTGCCTGTAGAGGCGATCGAGATGAGGGGTTCGCTCGTGAACCGGGAAGCATCAGACAAAACCTATTCCACCCCGTATGGGGAACTTTTAAGGAGGCCTTGTATGGCATTTTTCAACAGCGCAGTCGGTGTACTGCAGACTCTCGTCGTGGCGCTCGGTGCCGGTCTTGGCATCTGGGGTGCGATCAACCTGCTGGAAGGTTACGGCAACGATAACCCGGGCGCGAAGTCCCAGGGCATGAAGCAGCTGATGGCCGGCGGCGGTGTCGCCCTCATCGGCATCACCCTCGTCCCGCTCCTGTCCGGACTCTTCGGCTGATCGTAA
>CADBKS010000332.1:0-2104 GCA_902795255.1 uncultured Chloroflexota bacterium | reverse complement strand
TGCTGGTAGACGGCATCATGAATAACCTTTCAGGCATGTTCGATGCCGTCAACCAGCAGGTGGCGGACGTGGCGACCCAGGTTGGACAGACCCCGGCGAACTTCTCGCCGGCGGTCTTCGGCCTCGTCCGAAACATCTCCGAAACGGTCATCATTCCCATCGCGGGCATGTTTCTCACCTTCATCGCCTGCTATGAGCTGATCCAGCTGATCATCGAACACAACAACCTGGCAAACTTTGAAACATGGATTTTTTTCAAATGGATCTTCAAGACCTTTGTGGCGGTCCTGCTGATCACGAACACCTTCAACATCACTATGGCGGTCTTTGACGTCGCCCAGCACGTGGTGAATGCCTCAGCCGGGCTCATTTCCGGCAGTACGGCGGTCGATGCCTCTACCCTGGATACGATCCGGGAGACACTAGAAGCCATGGAACTGGGACCGCTTCTGGGACTGTTCCTGCAGAGCTTCATCGTGCAGATCTGTTCCTCTATCCTGTCGGTGGCGATCTTCGTTATCGTCTATGGCCGAATGATGGAGATCTACCTGATGACGAGCCTCGCGCCGATCCCGTTCTCCACTTTCGGGAACCGCGAACAGAGCCATATCGGCCAGAACTACCTGAGAGCACTATTTGCCCTCGGTTTCCAGGGCTTCCTCATCATGATCTGCATCGGCATCTACGCGGTGCTGGTACAGACGGTGTCCTTCACCGACAACATCATCGGAAGCATCTGGGGCGTCATGGGATACACGGTCCTTCTGTGCTTTGCACTCTTTAAGACAGGGTCTCTCGCCAAAAGCGTAATGTCAGCCCATTGATCATGCGGAAAGGAGGCGGAAAATGGCTGCATATATCCCTGTCCCGCGTGATCTCACCCGGGTCAAGTCAAAGATTTTTTTCAACCTTACCAAACGCCAGCTGATCTGTTTCGGGGCGGGAGCACTCTTGGGTGTCCCGTCCTTTTTCCTGCTGAAACGCATCGGGAGCACATCACTGGCGGCGATGGGCATGATCCTCATCATGCTGCCGATGTTCCTGCTTGCGATGTATGAGCGGGATGGTCAGCCTCTGGAGGTGATCGCAAAGCATTTCATCGAGACGAAATTCATCCGGCCTAAAGTACGGCCGTATCAGACAGACAACTACTATGAGGTCCTCCTGCGGATCTCGGAAGCTGAGAAGGAGGTAGACAAGATTGTTTCCGTTTACGACAAAACGAAGTCCCCGGCGGGACGTAAAACTGCCGGCAAACCTGTCAAAAAAGGACCAGAAACGCGTTCAGGAGGTCATCGACCGGGCAAAGAAAAATGACGGGATCCCCCGGACGGCCCAGCAGTCCATTCCCTTTGACAGGATGTTCCCGGACGGGATCTGCCGGGTGACCGGCAACTATTATACGAAGACCATTCAGTTCCAGGACATCAACTATCAGCTGGCCCAGCAGGAGGACAAGACCGCGATCTTCGAGGAATGGTGCGGTTTCCTGAACTTTTTTGACAGCTCCATCCACTTTGAGCTTTCCTTCATGAACATGCTGACGGATGCTGAGAGCTTCGAGGCAAGTATCCGGATCCCGATGGCCCATGACGGCTTCGACGATGTCCGCGAGGAGTATTCGGAGATGCTGAAAACCCAGCTCTCCCAGGGAAATAACGGCCTCACAAAGACAAAGTACCTGACCTTCGGCATCGAGGCAGATTCGATCCGCCAGGCAAAGCCGAGGCTGGCCCATGTCCAGAACGACCTGATGAACAACTTCCGCCAGCTCGGCGTCCGGGCCCAGGTCTTGAACGGCAAAGAAAGACTGAAGCTCATGCACGACATGTTCCACATGGGCGACGTGGAGGATAAGTTCCGGTTCGACTGGAAATGGCTTGTCGGATCCGGTCTTTCGGTGAAGGATTTCATCGCGCCGACGGCCTTTGCGTTCCCCGGGAGCCGCACTTTCCAGATGGGAAGTCTCTACGGCTCCATGAGCTATCTTGCCATCACGGCTTCGGACCTTTCCGACCAGCTTCTGAAGGATTTCCTGGACATGGATTCGAGTGAAGTCATCACGATGCACATCCAGTCCGTGGACCAGACGGAGGCCATCAAG
>CADBKS010000331.1 GCA_902795255.1 uncultured Chloroflexota bacterium | reverse complement strand
TACAGCACATATTCAGGTCCGGCAGCATGCTCCCGATAAGCATTATGCTAAAGCTCTTCGGCTCCACCTGCTTAGCAGGTGGTTTTCTCTACCATGAAAGAAAACGCCTGATTCTTCAGGCGTTTTCAAAAGACCCGTTGTTGCTTGCGGGATATCCGCTACGGGATCGTCGTATACAGCACGGTCTCGCAGGTCTCCATGCCGCCGGCATTGTAGCCGCACAGCGTCAGATAATGGGCGCCTACCGCACTCACCTCATCGCAGACGCTCGCCATGCCAGTCCCGGGGCTGCCGAAATAAAACGAATTCCCGTCAACGATCAGTTCGACCGTCCCCGCGTTGGTCACGTTCCAGTAAAGCGTGACGCACTGTCCGCTCTTGTTGGTGTAGGCATTCGGATAATACGACTCGATCCGCGGTTTCTGCGCCCAGTACTCCTCTTCAGTGTAGGTATACCCGTAGGAATCGGTCGGGATCGCAGTCGGGACTGGGGGCCAGTAAAAAGGCGGCTCGGTCGGGTAGCTGTAAACGTACGGCGTCGGCTCTGTTTCTCCGGACGGGACCTTGATCTGGACCCAGATCGCGGGGCCGACGCTGTAATTATTCGGGGTCTTGATCTGCCAGTAGCCCCGATAGGTACCCGGAGCCGTCGGAGCGGTCAGCTCCACGCTCAGATCGACCGTATCGCCCGGATAAACATTCCGCGGGATCTTGCGGGTCGTCCCGTTCATCTGGGAACCTGAAACAAAGGATATGGTAAAATCGGTCGTCCAATTGCAGGTACCGGTATTTTTGATCCGCCAGGTCTTGGTAAAGGCGCTGCCGCCGTTGATCTGCTGACCGTCCGGGATGGTGACATCCGCAACATAAGACATCGCGTACGTGCACTTGCCGGCCGAAGGAGCGGCTGTCGGTACTACCGCGGCAGGGACTGTCGGGAAAACGACCGGCGGGACCGTCGGGGCAGCCGTCGGCAGGATGACCGGAGCGGCCGTCGGCAGCACGGCGGGAACCGAGGTCGCGGCGGGCGTCGGGAAAATAAAGGAGATCGGAGCGGCCGGTTCCGTCGGGGTCGGTTCTTTCACGGTCCACTGGATCACCGGCTGTTCTTCGTCAGGGATATCATTGAAAAAGGTGTCCGCAATGACTTGCGCGGTCCCGTCCTTCAGGATCGCAGCAAGATATTTATTGATCTCGGCTCTCAGATCGGATGACTTCCGCATGCCGAAAGCATAATTGTCCTTAACTTTCTCATATTCGAAGGCAGCGTAGTCTCCCTTGAAAAGGGCGTTATAAAGGTTCGTATCCAGCAGCACCAGGTCGATCTTCTTCCTGTCCAGAGCCTTCATGGCATCTTCGATTCGGGAATAGGTGAAGATATCTTTCAGCGCGGTTTCGCCCGCGTCCGTCAGATCGTCTTTCAGCCATTCCTCAAAGCTGCTGTTTTTCAGCGTACCGATTTTCTTCCCGGTCAGCGGAGAGGAGCCGTCAGGACCGCCGAAACCCGCATCAGACTTCATGACGAATATGCCATACGTACTGTAATAGATGCTTGAATGGTCGATCAGGGCTTTCCGTGAATCCAGCCGGGAAAAAGCACCTCCGGCAAGATCGATCTGCCGGAGCTCCAGGGATTCGGCCAGATCCTCCGGCGCCATTTCCGTCACTTCCAGCTTCAGACCCATACGGGAGACGATCTCTTCCATCAGACGGATATCGATTCCGGTCAGGTCATCGTTCTGATCATAAAAGGCGAACGGCCAGCGGTCCGGCGAAACACCCATCCGCAGGACACCGGCTTCCCTGACATCCGCCAGATCGCCCGCGCACACAGGGAAAACAACAAAAAGCATCACGATCAGGAGCAGCAGCGCTTTTTTCATACGATCCATCCTTTCTCGAACTGCGGCAGATCCACGGCCGGACACCGCGCCGAAACCTGCGAGATCAAAACGGAAACATGATTGATTTAAGTATACCCTGATTCTTTCGCATAAAATACCGTCTGCGGGTAATCAGGACCACCGGCTGAGCCGGTGGTTTGCTCTGCGCCTGTAAGGCGCTGGTACCCGCGTGCGCTTGTAAGCGCATGTCTGTGAACGCTTTGCTGT
>CADBKS010000330.1 GCA_902795255.1 uncultured Chloroflexota bacterium | reverse complement strand
CTCCTTTATACATTATTGTTTATTATTACCGTAACGAATCAGCAACCCGGAATTCAGGATCCGGGCTGCTGAACTGTTACTTATAATTTACCTTAAAATATTGGTCTCGTCTACTCCCGCGGTAAAAACCGCTGTCACCCTCTGATACTGATATCTCCGCTGCCTGCCTGAATCGTCAGGAAACGCTTGCCGTTTCCGGGCTGCATGTACTGGCTGCCCTCTGAAGTGCCGTTGTAATCGATCTCTCCGTCACCGGTCTTGATCTCCATCCTGCATCTTGCCAGGCTTTCATCCGACTCAACGTCCACGCTTCCGTCCGCCATGCCGATATTCAGACTGTTAAAGGTACACTCCGAAACTGAAACCGAACCGGCGTCAGTATAAATATCCACGGTTCCAAGGGATACATCCTTCATGACAAGGCTCCCTCCCCCGGACTGGATCGTCACGGAATTGGCCGTTATATCGGTCATGATCAGGTCTCCCTTTTCCATCGCGATCCGAAGTGTGTCGAGGCCGACCCCGGACGGGATCGTGATCAGGATCTCAGGCTCTATACCGTCCTCTCCTGAAGTTTCCGCTGATGTAGTATCCGAATCTGAGTTATTCTCCTCAGAAATCTCCGCTGTCTCAGAGATCGGTGCGGCGCTGCTGCCTTCCGCCGCGGGCTCGTCCTCGCCGATGACGACGACAGAGCCGTTCGCGCTCTTTTCCTGATCCGCGCTCTTCCGGCCGCTCACCACCAGGATGTCATCCTGCACCGAGAAAGAGGGAATATGCTCCCATCCCTTCGGGAATGAGATGCTGAAGTCTTCGCCGGGCCTGATCGTAAGAACGCCCTGCACAGAGTTGATCGCGATCCTGTCAAAATAGTCCAGCGTGTAAAATCCGGTCTCCTCCGAAACCGTATAGCCGGAGGCGGATGTTTCGCTTTCTGTGTCCGCCGTATCCGCATAAACCGGGAGTACACTCTGAACGATCAGAGTGATCACTGCCAGGAAG
This sequence comes from uncultured Chloroflexota bacterium, assembly GCA_902795255.1. The sequence continues at coordinate 1,131 of CADBKS010000330.1, read as the reverse complement.
GCACATAGGACCTTTCCGGCATCCCGAAACCGTCTGTTCATAATTGTGATCCTTTCCATGCTGAACATTTCCTCACCGAACACTTTCATGCCGGGTGATATCCAATACACAATTTCATTATAGCTGTGGGAAGGATGAAATGTAAATCCTTTTGTTTCAGATATTTTACATTTCTGTTCACAAATTTTCTATCTTTTGGCAGATTGTTTACAAAAGCGTTTCCGTTGCATTAATTGAGTGTTTCGTGATCTTCGGGCTCGTAGGTAACACCGTCGACGCTGAAGGAATCCTCGTCTCTGATGATGAAGATCATGGTCTTTCCTTTGTTGAGCTGAATCTCGTTGTTGTTGTCGTCATAGAAGGTAGTGGGCTTGTAGTCGTTGCCCTCGCCCTTCTCCCAGGTGACATGGATCATCCTGCCGCCGGTGAGGAAAAAGCCGTCCTGGCCGTCTTCCTCGATGAGGACCCTGAGATAGGAAGAGCCGTCTTCTCTGGGTTCAGCACTCGCCCTCTGGATCAAAACATTGTCGAACGCCATCTGCTCGCCTGTCACCGCGTCTTTCTGCGGCTCGCCGTAGATCGTCTTGTAATACTTGCCGTCTTCTGCGTTGTAGGTCAGCGCTGATTTTGTGACCGGGAAGCTGTCTCTCATATCCAGCTGCACCGCGCTCACGGAATCCCCGTACTGCTTCAGCGTGTTGCGCTCCTGCGCGAAAGTGAAGTGCTTCTTGTTGTAATAAGCCCTTCTGTGTTCCGCCTGGAAGCCTGCCTTCTTAATAGCTTCTTTGATGTGCTCCGCATCGGTATAAGCAGTATGCTCTGATCTGCTGCCGGCGGGAACTCTGTAGAAGCATCCGTAGTCGGAACCGAGAACACCGCCCACGCCGTTGATATTGTCGACGTCTTTCCTGGTGAGGATATCCTTTGTGTAGTCGATCGGTCCGCCGTAGTGGATGATGATGGGATCCCATTCCAGCGCCTCGTAGACAAAATATGCCCTGATGCTGCGGATATTGCCGATCCTCTCGAGATTCTGCCAGTTCTGGATGATGCCCATCTGGCGGCTCATGCTGCCCTCTTCGATGATCTCATAGAAGACATCGACGTTGCTCAGGCCGTACTGGGGCTGTG
>CADBKS010000329.1 GCA_902795255.1 uncultured Chloroflexota bacterium | reverse complement strand
CAGGCTTTTCGTACCCTCCGGTGTTCCACACCGCCGGGATCGTGAGCCCGCGCCGCCTCGCCTCTCCCGCGGCGGCGATTATCCGGTCCGTGAACGGGGTAGGGGACACGAAATTGACGTTGTGCGCGCCGTCGCGCTGAAGGTCCAGCATGATCCGGCAGAGCTCGTCACCGTCGATCTCCCGTCCGGCGCTCCCCGCCGCGGAGGGGCGGCTGATCTCGCCGTTCTGACAGAACGCGCACCCCAGCGGGCACCCGGTGAAGAATATCGCGCCGCTCCCGTGGGAGCCGGATATCACCGGCTCCTCGTAAAAGTGGAGCATCACCCGGGCGATCCGCATCCGGTCGGCGCATCCGCACCGTCCGGGCCCCTTTTTCCGGTCCGCGCCGCACTCCCGGGGGCAGAGAGCGCAGCCGACGTCTTTTGTTTTCATCTGCTTTTGTCTTTGTTAAGTATTATCCTTTGTGAAATTCTTTTATCCCGACAAACCGGAATTTATCGTACAAATGACATGTCACTGATTCGCTTTATCATTCTTTTCCCATCATCCCGCACAATCATCTGGGATACCCCGCCGGCAAAGCCAAACATTTCACATGCGTTCAGTGACTCGACTTCAAGGCCAAGGAACATTGAATTGAAAACGCTCAGCAGATCGCCATGGGAAACGATAATGATGTTTTCGGAATCATCTGCCATCACCTGGTCGAAAAAGGGCTTCAGCCTGTTCCATTCATCACGTCGGCTTTCTGCATCAGAGAAAAGACGGTCATCAATTGTCTTTTCATCGCATTCCAGATTTTCCCGTAACCATTGTACAGATTTTCCGCAGCATCGTCCGAGATTACGTTCCCTCAATTCCTTTCTCACGATCGGTTCAACCCGAAACCGGGACGCGATGCTGTCGGCAGTTTGTTTTGCCCGTTTTAGGTCAGAAGTATATAAAATGATTTCTTTACCATCCAGCTCCTGCTTCAGCTTTTCGGCAATTCGATCGGCCTGGTGTTTCCCTAAATCTGTCAGGTTCCAGTCCGTCCATGAACCTACCATACCATTGGTATGGTGCTCAGACTGCGTGTGCTGAACGGTGTAAATTCTTTTCATTCTATACCCCCACGAATCAGGTTGTAATGCGTCGTCAGTTCAAAACTGTTTCCCGATCTTCCTTGCCGACAGGTATCCCGACAAATCCGAATTTGTCGTGCAGTCTTTTCCGGGATGCCCTATTCAACCACATAGACGAAATACTCGCGATCAAACTTGTAGCCGAGTTTTTCTGCAAGCATAACGGACAGCCAATTCGCCGCATCCCAGCTCGGATACAGGCCTTCATCCAGACATGACAGGATCAGTGCGGCGCAGGCGGCAGAAGCCAATCCTTTGTGCCGTTCTTCCTTGATCGTATCCGTCTCGACCTCAATACCATCACGGTAACGAAGCGCGGAAGCAGCGCCGGAAACGATCTTTCCGTCCTTCAAAACAGCCAGTCCACGACCGAACGTAAGGAACTTATCCTTCGGACCAAACCAGCAGACCAAATCTTCCATATCGTCGTCTTCAAAGCACATATCGTATAGATCGGAATCTATTCTTTTGATCTCATACCCCGCTGGCAGCGCGTCGACCAGGGCTTTCAGCTTTTCGCGATCAAATTCGGTATCCTTTTTTATCGCGTAACGGGCTTTCTTCGTTGCCGGAAATGTTGAGACGATCATCTTCATCCACTCCTCACTCTGAGGTACCATGTGGATAAATCGATCCGGTTTGCCAAGCAGCAGCTCCTTATCCGGTTTTCCGGCGCAGAAGCCGAAGCTGCCCAGATAAGCAATCGCCGAATGCGGATTTTCTATGTTCGTCACGAAGATATTACCCGCATACTTCTGAAGGCAAGAAAGAACAGCGGTCTCGAGAAACTCGCAACCGTCAAACAGTTTTTCAACTTTGGAAGTGTCAGTAAGCTCGTAAATCATATTGGCTCTTTCCTCCTCAAATCCCGATTTGTTCGCTTAGTTTTCGCCTTTCCATTCTAATTTCTTAGAAAGAAAAAGCACGAGCTCATCATCGTTTGCAATTTCCGTTTCGTATTGCGCACAAGGTTTATCCCGATACCAGACACCCGTCCCATCTGGGATATAGCCTCG
>CADBKS010000328.1 GCA_902795255.1 uncultured Chloroflexota bacterium | reverse complement strand
AAACAATAACATCCCGTACACTTTCGAGCCTTCTGCACGGATGTCGGGAACCGATGCCATGGGTCTGCAGACGGCCGCGGCCGGGTTCCCGTGCATGGTCATCAGCATCCCGCTGCGCTACATGCACACTCCGAATGAAGTTATTTCCGTGAAAGACATCAAAAATGTCGGCAGGCTGATCGCGGAACTGGTACGGTCCCTGGATGAAAGCACGATGGACCGTCTGAAATGGGAGGACTGAGATGACGGAATATAAAAAACTTGAACTTCCCGTACTGACACAGCAGGATGTTGACCTGCTCGCCGAGCTTTCAAACGCCTGTGCGGTTTCCGGAAATGAACGCGAAGTCCGGAAGATCGTCCGGAGAGAAATCGAAGGGCTGGCTGATTCCTTTGAGGTCGATGCGCTCGGGAACGTGATCGCGGTCAAAAAGGCCAAAACCAACGATCCCTTCCGTGTGCTGATCTCGGCCCATATGGATGAGGTCGGTTTTATGCTGGTCGATGAAGAAGATCCCGGTATTTTCCGTTTTCTGCCCGTGGGCGGGATCGATCCCCGCGCGCTGGCCGGCAAGGCCGTACTGGTCGGTCCGGACCATCTTCCGGGTGTGATCGGGACCTGTCCGATCCACCTCACGACTCCGGAAGAACGGAAACGAACGATCCAGATCAGGGACCTGCGCATCGATCTTGGCGCGGAGAATAAGTCCGTCAAACCGGGAACTTATGCTTATTTCGCCACAAAGTTTGCAGAATGGGGATCCTCCATATGCGGCAAAGCGCTGGACAACCGGCTTGGAGTCTGCAATCTGATCCGTATTTTCAAAGAGTGTCCAGAAAACATTGAACTCACCGCTGTTTTTTCCGTACAGGAAGAAGTCGGTCTCCGCGGTGCCCGGGTCGCAGCCTGGGACCGGAAACCCGATGTCGTCATGGCGATCGATAGTACGCCCGCCAATGATCTTCCGAGTTGGAACGGAGAAGAAAACACCGTATATAAGAGCAGGCTCGGAGCGGGTCCCGCGATCTATACCATGGACGGAAGAACACTGAACGATCACCGGCTGATCCGCTATTTCTGCGGGCTTTCCGGAGCATACGGGATCCCGGCACAGCTGCGTCAGCCCGCCGGCGGCGGTACCGACACCGGTGCGCTGCATGTGACACAGGAAGGCGCACCCGGGCTTTCCCTTTCCGTCCCCGGCCGCTATGCGCACAGCGCTGCAACGATCGTCCGGAAATCAGACTGGGAAGCGCATCTGCAGCTGATTTACGCCGCACTGGCAAATTTCAGCAGGGAACTGTTCAGCCAACCGAGATAAATATGGAGAAATGCAATGAAAGAATTACTGAATAAACTGACACATACGTTCGGGCCTTCCGGTTATGAATCACAGGTCCGGGATCTGATCCTTGAAAACATAAAAGACTATGCCGATGAGTACCGGATCGATTCACTGGGTAATCTTCTCGTACGAAAAGGGACAAAGAAGGAAAACGGGAAACGCATCATGATCTCGGCCCATATGGATGAGATCGGTCTGATGGTGACGCATATTGATGAAAACGGTTACGCCTATGCCGCACCGATCGGCGGAGTCAATCCGCTGAACTGCGTGGGCGGAAGAGTTGTTTTTGAAAACGGCGTTGAAGGAACGGTCCAGACCTGTGAACCGCGTTCCACCGGGAAGACGCCTTCCATGGAAAAGCTTTATATCGATACCGGCGCTTCGTCCCGTGAAGACTGCAAAGTAAAGATCGGTGATCCGGCAGTTTTTGTCGGCTGCTTTATCGATCACGGGGACCGCTGGATGTCCAAAACGCTGGATGACCGGGTCGGATGCCTGATCGCGATCGAGACGCTGAAAGCTGTCAAAGATTCGCCCAATGAGATCTGGTTCGTTTTCAGTGTACAGGAAGAAGTCGGGCTGCGCGGTGCCAAAACGGCAGCATACGCGGTCGATCCGGAAATCGGGATCGCGATCGATGTCACCATGTGTCTTGACACCCCGGGCCTGATCGAGCATGGCCTGAAGCCGCTGCTCAAAGAATAAAAACTGCTACCACCAGTAGCAGAGCGAACCCTCCTGATTTGGTACAATAAGACCATCAAAACCAAAACAGGAGGGTATTTAATATGAAAGATTTATTGATTTTCAGTCTGTCAACTACC
>CADBKS010000327.1 GCA_902795255.1 uncultured Chloroflexota bacterium | reverse complement strand
GGAAATTCTGCTTCTGATCACATCGGCAGCGGCCTGATATTCAGCAAATGTATATGTACGCATCATATTCTCCTTCGTTTTGAAAATCCGTTTTAATTATACCGTTGGAGGGAGATTCCGTCAAAACCGGACACGGAACAGCTTACCTTCGTCAGCGTACTTTTTTCAGGACACCGCATTCCGGAAACCGTGACATTTCAGGGAAAGTATTTTATACTTATGGATATCAGTTGTTTGGCTGGAAAGAGGTACTGTAATAATGAACCAACCGGTAAAAATTCTCGGAAAATGTCCGTCATGCGGTGCACCGAATCAAAAAGGGTCCAGATTCTGCGAATACTGCGGCGCCTGGCTTGGTGCTGATGGATCATTCGAAGTTCCGAATGCTTCTTCCGGACAGGATCGGAAAGATCCTCACGGTTTCGAGCCGCTTCCCGAATGGGAAGGCGGAGATGTTTCTGCATCAAACGCTCCGGAAAGTACAGTTCATCCACAAGATCCTCACATTGCTCAGCCCCTGCAGACAGGCGCCGGAACCGAAACGGAACAAAATCATCCGAAGGGTCTGTTCCGTACATGGAAAGGTTTTCTTCCCTTATGGACAATTTTCTGTGCTCTTTTTTCGTTCCTGCCTTTTCTGAATGTCAAAAGCGGAGACGAAACCTTTGTATTCATATTCTCATGGATTCCGGGGATCATCCTTTTTGCACTCAGCAAACACCGCGGCTTCCGTCCGCCGCACTGGATCATTCTGTTTTTTGAGGTGATCATTGTCTGTTTCCTCATTTTGCTGCTGACGATCGGCCGCTGGGCTGACAGCCCCTATCCGATCCTTTCGGAAGTAATGTCCTGCATCAGTTTCGTGTTCTGCATTTGCATCGTCATCGGTGCGATCATATGGAAAAGAAAATTCCGCGGATAAGTCCGGACCCTGAAACCCGGCTTTTTCGGTAAGCATATGATAATTTTCTGTCAGTTTTCGAATTAGTTTTTGTTTTTTTAAATTTTTGTCATATAATAATGAATGAGAAGAAACTTTTTTATAAGCTGATATGGAGGAAACCATGGCTTACGTTATTGATAAAGATGCTTGTATTGCTTGCGGCGCCTGCGTAGGTGAATGCCCGGTCGGTTGTATCGCTGAAGGCGATTATATGGTCATCGACGCTGATCAGTGCATCAGCTGCGGTACCTGCGCCAGCGTTTGCCCGGTGGGCGCACCCGCTGAAGCCTGAATTTTATACACTTCTGAATGAAACAGCCTTCAATGGTTTTCCGTTGAAGGCTTTTTCATTGCCATGAACCGCAGCCCGATACAAGGCCGCACCGCCGGAATGATGTATTCCGGCCGCTGATTTAACTGTATAATAAAAATATGGATCTTTTTACGTACAACGAACAGGAATCTTTCGGCGGAACACAGCCGCTGGCGTCCCGTATGCGTCCCCGCACACTGGATGAACTGGTCGGGCAGGACCATATCGTCGGAAAAGGCCGTTTGCTCCGCCGTGCGATCGAAGCGGACCGGCTTTTTTCATCGATTCTGCTCTATGGTCCTCCGGGCACGGGGAAAACGACGCTGGCCCAGCTGATCGCGAAAGCATCTTCCGCTGATTTCGTGACGATCTCAGCCGTCCTCGCAGGTGTGCAGGAACTCCGCAAAGTCGTCACGGATGCAAAAGAACGCAGGCAGCTCTATAATAAACGGACGATCCTTTTCGTCGATGAAGTACACCGCTGGAACAAATCCCAGCAGGATGCGCTGCTGCCGCATGTGGAAAACGGCCTGCTCACACTGATCGGGGCGACGACCGAAAATCCCTTCTTTGAGGTCAATAAAGCGCTGCTTTCCCGATCCCGGGTTTTTGAAATGCACCCGCTGGACCATACTTCTCTCAACACGATCATGAACCGTGCGCTTCATGACGAGGAACGCGGTTACGGCGCTAAAAACATCAAAATCGATGATGATGCGCGGGATCTTCTGATCGAGCGCAGCAACTCGGATGCCCGGAACCTGCTCAACGCGCTGGAACTGGCTGTTGAAAGTACGGCACCGGATGATGACGGCTGCATCCACATCACCCTGTCTACAGCGGAAGATTCGATCCAGGAACGGGCGCTCAATTATGATAAAAAGGGCGATTCCCACTACGATACGATCTCGGCTTTCATCAAATCCGTGCGCGGCAG
>CADBKS010000326.1 GCA_902795255.1 uncultured Chloroflexota bacterium | reverse complement strand
TGGTCTGTCCGCTGTCAAACTTCGCGAAAAAATACGGTTATGAAGAATACATGCCGTATCTCTGCAACATGGATTACGTCATGTTCGGTGTACTCGGCGCGCCGCTCTACCGCGAACACACCTGCTTTGCAGACGGAGATTACTGCGATTTCAAACTGAAAGCAGACGCGCCGGTCCTTCCCTGGTGGCCGCCTGTTTTTATGCAGGACAATCCCTATAAATAAGGGGGATCTCCGCCGCACGAAGTTCACATAAAAAAGTGTGCACTTATCTGTGGATAACTGCACCTTCAGGAGAATATCAATTGAAATATCATATCGAGAAAAACACCGTACAGGAAACGCTGATCATTCCGCTTTTCGGACGGATGGTCTGTTCGGAACATTTTCCGGAACTGTTTTCCGACCCGGAGGCAAAACGGATCTGCGGTTCGCTGGACTATGATTTCAGCGATAAACGCAAAAAGATGGAATCTCCTTTCGGGCTTTTCGGAGCCCTGGAAGTCGCCCAGCGGCAGTATGACCTGCGCTGTGAGGCAGAATCCTATTTGAAAACACACCCCGGAGCGGCAGTCGTCAATCTCGGCTGCGGGCTGGATGACACGTTTTCCAAAGTGGACAACGGGGCCTGCAAAGGGTACAACATTGATTTTCCGGATGCGATCAAAATACGGAACGAACTGCTCCCGGCAAAAGAGCGCGAAGTGAATATCGCCTGCGACCTGAATGATCACAGCTGGATGGACCGCATCGACGCCTCAGAAGGCGCGGTGTTCGTTGCGGCCGGCGTTTTTTATTACTTCCGGACAGAAGCAGTAAGGGCGCTGTTTGACGCCATGGCAGCCCGCTTCTCCGGCGGAGTGCTGGCATTTGACAGCTGCAACAGACGGGGAGCAAAAATGATGACGAAGACCTGGATCAAAGAAGCCGGGATCCGGGATGTTTCCGCGTTTTTCTCGCTGGAAGACGAGCGGGAACTCCGTGACTGGAGCCGGCATTTCGCGTCCGTTACGGCAAAAAGCTATATGCGCGGCTATCGGGATATTTATGATAAAGTCGGGCTGCTGCACAAATTCATGATCCGGTTCTGCGACAGTCTGGTGAAAATGAAAATCGTTCAGATCGAATTCGGAGGCTGAAGCTATGAAACGGAAAGAACAGATCAGGAGCGCCTACCGGCTGACCGGCGGGCACGCGGGTTTTTATGACGGCATGATGACCTATTCCACACTGCCGGGGAAAGCCATCTGCCGCATTGTCTGGAACATGGACGGAGAGAAAAACCTCCGCTATCTCGAACAGGCACTCTCCGGCGTGCCGGAGGATTTCAGCGGTTCCCTTCTGGAAGTCCCGGTCGGCACCGGGGTGCTCACCATGCCGGTCTACCGGGATCTGCCGGAGGCGGATATCACCTGCCTCGACTACTCACCGGATATGATGGCCGCCGCGAAAAACAGAGCCGAAGCCCTCGGGATCCGGAATATTGACTTCCGGCAGGGGGATGTCGGGAACCTGCCGTTCGAAAACGAACACTTTGATATCGTCCTCTCCATGAACGGATTCCACGCCTTTCCGGACAAGGAGGCCGCCTACCGTGAAACTTACCGTGTTCTGAAAAAGGGCGGGACCTTCTGCGGCTGCTTTTATATCCGGGGCGGATGCAAAAGGACGGACTGGTTCATTCAGCATCTTTACGTCCCGAAAGGTTTCTTCACCCCGCCGTTTGAGACGGAGCAAAGTCTGCGGGAGCGCCTGTCGAAGATGTACACGGAAGCCAATGTAACTGCCATCGACGGAATGGGCTGTTTTGTCTGCAGAAAATAATGCCGGCACGCCAAAGGAAAAGAAGGGGCCATGAAAGAAAAAGACCTGCCGTTCGACCGCACCAAACACGCACTCTATACCGGTAATGTAAAAAAATGTGTCCAAAACATCCTGCGCCGGACTTATGACGAAAAGACCGCAGACAACTTATGGGAAGCGGTCCAACTGCAGTACTGTGCGTTTCTGAAAGACGAACCGGCGCTCGGCCATCTTCAGAACCCGGTAAGCGTCTATGACCCGATCCTGATTTTCTCCATGTATAAAGTGATGCCGGAAAAACCGGCCCTGTCCGACATCCAACAGGATGTTTTTGACTCCTTTTTCGGTCCCTTCAACACCCTCGGGAAATTCATCGATCTGAACCGGAAGCCTGCCAACA
>CADBKS010000325.1 GCA_902795255.1 uncultured Chloroflexota bacterium | reverse complement strand
ATGGTAGAGAAAACCACCTGCTAAGCAGGTGGAGCCGAAGAGCTTTAGCATAATGCTTATCGGGAGCATGCTGCCGGACCTGAATATGTGCTGTATAAGGTGTCCGCCGCAGTTGTGACGTAGTGCCTGAAAACCAAAAATCTGCGGGTGAGTCTGATTAAGAACCTTAATCGTAAATCGTTGATATCAATCGGGAATATGTAAAAACAGAAAAGCCTTCAATACACCATTTGTACTGAAGTGCAATGAAAAGTGAGTAACGATGCTAAACTCTTACCAAACCAATTGCATTACGCAGTGTCTCAATTTACTCTCATTGTGGCGAGTAAAAGACAAATCTCCTATAGGTAATGATATTCAACCTATAGGTAATGATATTCAACATGACTCAAACGAACTACTCGCGCGGCACCAACCTTATTTAGAAAGCTTATAGCCTTATTGAAAAAACCGTGCTCTACATGAGCCAGAAATATATGAAACAATATTTCTATTAGCTCATGAAAAAATTTTACGCCATCGAAGATAAAATGTCAAGGAAAGAAATATTAGAAATTTATTAATATTTTAAAGTAAGTTCTTATAGGTGGTATACATTAAAAATGTATTGGAGATCTCCACTAAAATATGAGATAGCTTCGGTATTATAATTTCCTTGTAAAATATTTTGTAAGGGCATTATATTTTACCTGGCAGCCTGCTGCAACGGGCCCCCTTTTCCTTACTTCCATATTTTTCTATAAAGTCAATTATCCCATACTGATTCTCACCCGTCAATTAAACAAGAAAACTGCCCCTTATTTGGGACAGCTTCTTTTTTTGTTTTATTGGCGCTGTTTATTTATTTGCGACAGCCCCTTTTTTATTCGGATATCCGAAGAAATTATTCAGCTTCTTCTTTCTTACCCTTTTCAACGACTTCCGGTTCATCCGCGGAAGCAGCTTCTTCTTCCTCAGCGGCATCTTCCTTCACGCCGGAGATGGAAACGATCACATCATTGACGTCGTCGAAGATCGTGACATCATCGGAAATAGCCATATCGCTGATGCGGATCATATCGCCGATCTTTTCCAGTTTGCTGATATCGACAACAAAACGTTCCGGCAGGTGTTCCGGAAGAGCTTCGACTTCGATATATTCCTTTTCATGCAGGACGATACCGTTGTAGTTCTTGACAGCCGGAGCAACGCCTTCGAGAATGGTTTCGATGCGGGCACGGATCTTTTCGGTGCGGGAAACTGCCTGAAAATCGATGTGGATGAAGCGGTTGCGGAGGTAATCACGCTGGCGTTCGCGGATCAGTGCGGCATGTTCTTCACCGTCGATATCGATGGTAATAATGCTGGACGGGGTCAGGCCCATCATCGCGCGGGTAACTTCGTGGGCATCCATGACGATGGAGATCGGTTCAATGTGATGACCGTAAACAACACCCGGCATCTTGCCTTCACGGCGCAGCTGGCTGACCTTTTTGCCGAGAACGTCTCGCTTTGAAGCTTTAATAACAACTCTTTCCATTTTTTTTCTTCCTTCGGGCGCCTCTCACGGGGTTGCCGTTACCATCGCCCTTTTAAAGATATAGATTTGTTTTGTCACCAAAACAAATCTATTATACCTGAAATCAAAGAAACGGCGAGTGCCTTATGACAGGATCAGTTCAGCATTCCCAGTCTCTGCATGTAAGCCAGATAGATCATGACCGATCCGGCTGTCGCGGCGTTCAGCGATTCGACCTTTCCGTTCATCGGCAGGGCTGCCAGTTCGTCACAGGCTTTCCGGGTCAGCTGCCGCAGACCGTCCCCTTCATTGCCGACAACGATCCCGAGGTTTCCCCCCAGACGTTTCGGCTGTACGGGACGGGCTTCTTCACCGCCTTCAAGGCCGATGATCCATAAGCCTTCATCATGAAGCAGATCGATCGCCTGTGCCAGGTTCATCTGGGCGATCCGGATGTGTTCCGTCGCACCGACAGAGGCATGGACGACCGCGGGAGTCACGCCGGCCGCTTTTGCCTGCGGCATGATGACCCCGTGCATTCCGACTGCTGCAGCGGTCCGGATCAGCGTTCCGAGGTTCTGCGGGTTCTGGATGATGTCCAGCAGCAGGATAAACAGCGGTTCACCGCGTTTTTTTGCTGCATTGATGATCTCGCCGATATCCGAATAATGGTAGGGAGCCGTCTCAAGCGCTACACCCTGGTGGTTTTCACCCAGAAGGTCCAGCTGTTTCCGCTGTACCTTTGTTACCGGCATGCGGTATTTTTTCGCAAGGTTGCAGATCTTTTCAAGCTGTCCCTCGATTTTTGCCCCGTCAGCGATCTTCAGCTGGAATGAATCACGGTGATGGGCTGCGAGTACCTCATAAACGGCATTCCGGCCGGTGATCCATTCTTTCATCAGGCGTTCCGATACCAGAGGGAACCCTCTTTGCTGTCTTCAATGGTGATCCCCTGCTCGCTCAGTTCCTTACGGATCCGGTCGGACATTTCCCAGTTTTTCTGTTTGCGGAGATCAAAGCGCAGGTCGACCAGCATCTGGATGAAGACGTCGGCGGACTGACCGGAATCATTCTTTTCGTCTTCAAGAACGAGGCCGAACACATC
>CADBKS010000324.1 GCA_902795255.1 uncultured Chloroflexota bacterium | reverse complement strand
TGCTGCAGTCATAGATCTTCCGTTCGGTGGCTTTCAGACGTTCGGCCAGGTTCAGGAAGCGGAACTGCATATCCAGCCATTTTCCGGGGATGTCCCCGGTGTCGGCGAGAAATTCATTGACTGCCGCATCCAGTTTGCGGATGTTAAACGAGACCAGCCCAAAGAGCCAGTGGGTCGAAAGCCCCTCCAGCTTCGGAAATTCACACTCGTCCTCTATCCCGACCGCAGCGGCCGTCAGGCAGCAGCTGCCCAGGTACTTCACGCCCTTTTCAAGAAATGAACAGGCTTCCAGATATTTTTCGGACTTGCGGTTGAATTTCGCGGTCAGGTCAAAGAAATATTCGGTCTTCCGCCAGACCATCACGGCGGTTTCTTCAAAGGTCAGCGGAGCGACGCTGAAATCATCCAGTGATTCAAACGGCAGCTCTTCACAGCCGGAAGACGCGTTCACATCAAACGCGTTCATCGCATCCAGAACTTTTTCCCCGTTCGTAACCATCGCTCCTCCTTCCGTTAAAATCAGCCTGCAGCAGTCAGCCGGCAGCCGGCAGAAATGGCTGCCGCCCCTGCGTCGTACCCACACCGCTGTCAAACGATCAAATCATCAAACTACACCCTCAGTTTACATCGCCGAAATCAAAAAATAAACCGGCAATGTTGCCCGTTGACAAACACCTGAAAATGTGGTAATTGCGGAGCAGACCGCACAGTTGTCGGTGGCCCGGGCAGTGGGCACCGGCCGCTGGCTGAAACCGGTGACGCTCCGTGCTGCATGGGCAGTTCCTTCTGATACCGGCGCAGCAAAGATCCGTCGCGCCGCGGCACGACACATTTTTCCAATCGCTGACTGCTCTGTTCGGCTTCACCATAACTTCCCGCTTTTGCCGCCCCCGGCCTCGGGTCCCTGCCAAAAAAAGAAGTAATAAATAAAAAAACGAATTTTCAAAAATCGCTTGACAGAAATAATAAAGGCTGTATAATAGTCAATGTTGATGATCAAGAGCGCTTGAGCACAACAAAAAGAAGAGTACGCGGGTATAGTTCAGTTGGTAGAACACCTCCTTGCCAAGGAGAAGGTCGCGAGTTCGAGTCTCGCTGCCCGCTCTTTTTTTTATAGGACACTTTGTTCAGCTATGGCGACGTGGCCAAGTGGCAAGGCAAGGGTCTGCAAAACCCTCATCATCGGTTCAAATCCGATCGTCGCCTCACCAAAATCTCTCGGAAGAGAGATTTTTTGTTATATCCGTCTTTTCAGAAAGCACACGCCGGAAATACGGGAAATCATTTTCTCCGGTGCCGTGCTGTGCGTTAAAGGAGTTCCCCTATGTTCTATTTTCTTGCTGATCCGATCATGACCTATCGGTATATCCTGATCGCCGCGGCGGTCATTCCGGCTGCATTTTTGATGTACAAAGTTTATCAGTCCGATCATCTGGAAAAAGAAAGCACATACATGCTGCGGACACTGGTGCGGGCAGGGATCCTTTCTTCGCTGCTGGCGCTGGTTGAGGAGCGGATCCTGTCGCAGATCCTGAACCGGATGGTGGCTCCGAATACCGAGGCTTACAACATCATCCTGTATTTCGGGATCGTCGCGGTGGCGGAGGAGAGCTCCAAATACATCTTCCTGAAGGCAAACTCCTGGAACAGCCGGGAATTTAACTGCCGCTATGACGGCGTCGTCTATGCGGTCTTCGTTTCGCTGGGCTTCGCGCTCTGGGAAAACATCAGTTATGTGCTGAGTTACGGCCTGACCACGGCCGCGGCCCGGGCGGTCACGGCCATTCCGGGTCATGCCTGCTTCGGTGTATTCATGGGCGTTTTCTACGGGATCGCCCGTCAGTATGCCAACAGCGGAAAAAACACGGAGTCGGTACTGTTCCGTATCTGCGGGCTGGCCGTTCCGATGCTGCTTCACGGCGCTTACGACTATATCGCATCCATGAAACAGCCGGGAGGCGAATGGTATTTTATTATCTTCGTGGTCATTTTGTTCATCATCTCTTATATCGTGGTGAACCGCACCTCCAAATCGGACCGCTTCATCCGCTGAGGGTAATGAGCCGCCGGGGACGGTTCTTTTTACTCTTATTTAAAATTAACAGGCCGCGGACGGATATGATGGTATGATTAACATAGGAAATTACTGAATTACGAGGCTGTAATGTTTCAAAAACTGAAAGAACTACTGGGTCTAGACCCGATAAAAAAACAATCCGACGCCTATATCAGCCGGATCCCCGAGATCAGAGCGATGAAGCGCTGGGAGCCAAGACGGCTGAATTCAAGAGCCGGCTGGCGAAGGGGGAGACCCTGGATGATATCCTGCCGGAAGCTTTCGCTGTGGTGCGGGAGGCATCCAAACGGGTGCTGGGACTGCGCCATTATGATGTGCAGATGATCGGCGGTATGGCTCTGCATGCCGGGAATATCGCGGAAATGCGGACCGGTGAAGGGAAGACCCTGGTGGGAACGCTTCCTGTTTACCTGAACGCGCTGACGGGAAAAGGGGTGCACCTGATCACGGTCAACGATTACCTGGCCCGCCGTGATGCCCGCTGGATGGCGCCGGTTTACCGGTTCCTGGGCATGAGTGTCGGTGTGCTGCAGATGGCTGCCCGGACGGATAACGGGAAGAAGGCTTTTATTGTCGACCCGACCGTGACTTCTGCCCGTGAGGATCAGGATCAGCTGCGCATGGTCCCGCGCCGTGAGGCCTATCTGGCCGATATCACCTACGGTACGAACAGTGAATTCGGCTTTGACTATCTGCGCGACAATATGGTCATGAGCCTGGATGAGCGGGTGCAGCGCGGCCATGTTTATGCCGTGATCGATGAAGTCGATAATGTCCTTATTGATGAAGCGCGTACCCCGCTGATCATTTCCGGTCCTGCTTCGGATGATGTGGAAGAATATTACCGTGTGGCGCGAGTCGTGAAACAGCTTCGCCCGGAGGAGTACGAGGTCAGTGAGAAGGACCGCAATGTTTATCTGAACGATAACGGCATGGACCATGTCGAGGAACTGCTCGGAATGGTGCTGCGCGATCCCTCCCGCCCGGAGGAAGTGACGATCGAACAGGAGCGCATGATGAGCTACCTGGATCAGGCACTGAAGGCGGAGTTCGTTTTCAAGCGCAACAAGGATTATCTCGTCCAGTCCGGCAAGGTCATCATCATTGACTCCTTTACCGGCCGTCTGATGCCGGGGCGGCGCTGGTCCAACGGCCTGCACCAGGCGATCGAGGCCAAGGAAGGCGTAAAGGTCGAGCCGGAGAACGTGACTTATGCGACGATCACGCTGCAGAATTATTACCGTATGTACGATAAGATCTGCGGTATGACCGGTACGGCG
>CADBKS010000323.1 GCA_902795255.1 uncultured Chloroflexota bacterium | reverse complement strand
TGCCGGCCTCGTCGCCATCCTGGAAGAACTTGGTCAGATAATAACCATATTCCAGAGCCAGTCTGTACTGAGAGATCGGGCCGGTCTTTTCTGTTACGAGCAACTGACCAAATCTGGGTTCGATTGGAACTTCCAGGCCAACCATAGCGCCGATGAACGGTCCCCAAACGCCTGCAGCGTTTACGATGTTCGGAGCAGCGATTTCTTCGCCCTTAGCTGTGATAACAGCCTGAACAGCCTTTGTGTTCGGATCCTGTTTGATGTCAACAACTTCTGTTCTTGTGTAAACATCCAGCAGACCAGTCTTTCTTGCTTCTTCAACGAAACCGAATGCTACTCTGTACGGACATACAGCTCCATCTTTCGGAACCCACATGCCGCCCGGCAGGTCGTTCGCGCAGTTTGGTTCGAGTTCTTTCAGTTCTTTAGCATCTACTAAGTACTGTTCGATACCTAACTTCTGGTTAGCTTCTACCTGTCTTGCTGCTGCTTCCATTTCGAAATCGGATTCGCAGAAATAAACGAAACCGCAAGGTTCGCCGGAACCATCCAGTCTGGTGGAATATTCGAAGTCATAGTCGAATGTCTTTCTCATTTCGTCGTACAACTTCATGGATTCATTACCCTGCATGGAGTCAACGCCCGGCTGCTTTTCGGAAACGCCGATGTATCCGTCTGTGTGGGATACTGTACCGCCAGCGATGTCGCCTCTTTCAACGATGGCTACTTTTAAGCCTTCCTGTGTGAGGTAGTAAGCAGAAGCTGTACCCATCATACCGCCGCCGATAACAATTACATCATAAGATTTCATTTTGAATAACCTCCTAAAGAATTTTCAGATTTGGCTAAACATCAAAAGCCTTTGCCACGCTTCGCGTTCAGCCTCTTCCAATGTTTAGAGTTTTTCATTGATTTAATTATAAACTCTCAACCTTATACTTCAATGTCAACACTATTATATCAAATTTTTTTGTGAGGTTCAAGAAATATTTCACAATATTTTGGTGACCAAAACCCTTCACTTCTTTCATTCAAGCCTTTAAATCCAAGATCCATCGGATTCGAAAACCCGGTGAAAGCTATTGCCTTTCAAAAACATTATACAATAATATTAAATGTTTCCCTGTTCTCTTGATCTACAAGGTTGAATCCGTGTTTAAAGTTTCTAAAAATCGTTGAAATTTCAACGTTTATTCAATTCTCTGCACGCCTCCAGCAGGATCTCTTCCCCCCGGCGGAATCGCCACCAGTACAGGGCAAATCCGTGCATCATCCCCTCCGCAAGGATCTCATGGACATCATTTTTGCATTTTTTTAGTTTTCTTGCGAACGAAATCCCGTCGTCCCGAAGCGGATCGCATCCCCCATGGACGATCACGCATGGCGGAAAGTTTTCCAGATCAGTCTCCCGGCCGGGACAGTAATAAGGATCCGCCGGATCAGCATGTTCTCCCGCATACAGGCTTTCACAGTATTCCAGCATTTCCCTGGGAAGCACATAATCTCCTCCTGAGAACGCCCTGCCGGAGTCCGTCTCCATGACTTCCTCCGCATGGTAGGAACCATAGAGAAGGAGGAGCCCCTTCAGGTTCTCTTCCCCCCTGTCCCGGAGTTTCAATGCCAAAGCAGAGCTGATGGTAGCGCCGGCACTGTCGCCGCCGGCGTAGATCCGATCCGGATCCCATCCCCGTTCTGCAGCATTTTCCCGGGCCCATCTCCGGGCTTTTTCCGCATCTTCCACTGCCGCGGGGTATGGGTATTCCGGTGCCAGCCTGTAATCCACCGACACCACGTACCATCCCAGGGTCACCGCCAGCTTCCGGCAAAGAGCATCATGGCTCTCCACGTTATGCATGATGAATCCCCCGCCGTGAAAATAGATCAGAACCGGAGCCCCGGGATCGGGAAGCTTCCTGCCCTTCTCCGGGTCCAGTCCGCGGTGAGGAGTATAGATCCTCATCCTGAGGTCTTCTGCCCGGACCTCCTCCCATTTATAGATCGGAAGGATCTGTGTTTTATCATTGAATGCGGCATCCGCCGCTTTGCGCATCTCACGGACATCAAGAGCCGGCGGCACGAAGCCCCGGCTCTTGATATTCTTTTCGTAAAATGCATAGACCTGTGGATCTAACTGCATGATCATTCTCCTAGAAACATTTTTCCAATACATCCTGGTCCGGTTCCCGCTTGATCAGGATACCCGCCAGGAAGTAAGCGATACCTCCGGCGATCAGTCCCAGTACGATCTCGTGGATACCGAAAGGTGCGATCTTCA
>CADBKS010000322.1 GCA_902795255.1 uncultured Chloroflexota bacterium | reverse complement strand
CTTTGGGGGCTGCTGTCTGTTCCCTCTGCCTGGCTGTTCTTTTCTATCTGCGGTGGCAGGATTCGGCGGTCTTCGCGGCGCTGGAATCGCTCCCGAAAATGCCTGCCAAAAGGATTTGCGGCATAACGGCGTCTGTCCTTTCTCTGCTGTCGCTGTATGGGAGCGAACTGCTGGTCTCGGCAGCTGTGAAGCTCCTGCACCGGAAAAACAGCAGTCCGGTTTCCGGACGGACCGGCGAAACGCTTTACATCGGGATGTGTTCCGTTGTTTTCATCACGCTTATTTCGAAGTGTTCCCCATTTCATGCCTTTAATGATTGGGTCGATCCGCATACGATGTTTACGGTCGGCAAGTCCATCCTGCACGGGATGCTGCCGTACCGCGATGTGTTTGAGCAGAAGGGACCGCTGCTCCTGCTGCTGCATTCGGTTGCGGCATGGATCTCTTTTGACAGTTTCATCGGCGTCTGGTTTTTGGAGATCATCAGCTGTTTCGTATTTCTCAGCTTCTTCTGGCGCATTATTCGGATGCGGGCCGGGGAAAAAGCGCTTCCGCTGATCCCCTGTCTGGCACTTGCTGTTTTCACTTCGCTTTCCTTCGAGCAGGGAGACAGCGCGGAGGAATTCTGCCTGCCGCTGCTTGCTTATGCGCTTATGACAGGGTACAGGGCACTTCATAACGGGACGCTGCCAAAGAAGCGGGAATGGTTCCTGATCGGTGTGACTTCCGCATGTGTGCTGTGGATGAAATATTCAATGCTGGGGTTCTATCTCGGCTGGATCATCGCGGTCTGGTTTTTCTCACACTCGCAGGGACGGGGACGGGATGTGCTGAAAGGAATCGGGCTGATCGCTGCGGGTGTTTTAGCGGTGACGCTGCCGATCCTGATCTGGTTCGCGGCTGCGGGCGGGCTCCCGGACCTGTTTGAGGTCTATTTCTATGAGAATATGTTCCTTTACCCGAAAACGGCCGACCTTTACGGAAATTTCGCACTTCATATCAATTTGCTGAACGGACTGCTGAACCTTATCCTGTTCAGTACGCCGGTTTTTATTGCTTCGGTACTCGGCCTGATTTGGAGCGGTAAGTATGATAACAAATCGGCTTTCCGCTGTGTCCTGTATTCCTTTATCGGTCTGTTCCTGGTGGTCTATTTCAGCGGGCGGTTTTATACCTATTATTCGCTGATCTTCGGTGTGTTCGCGCCATTCGGTTTTCTGTGGCTGGCTGATGCTGTCCGTAGGGTCAAATTGCCGGAACGGTTATCCGGTGCTGTCCCGGGCACACTGCAGGCCGTGACGCTTTGCCTTTGCATTTCCGGCGCCTTCTTCTTTTCCGGAAACATGCGTTCACTGGCGCTCGAAAAGTCGGATTACCCGCAGTACCGCGCAAAGGATCTGATCGAAGCCTCCGGTATCGAATCTCCGACACTCCTGAACTATCAGTTTCTGGATATGGGGGTGAACACGATCGCGGGGCTGATGCCGAATCAGCGCTTTTTCTGCGGGTTCAATCTCCCGCTGGATGAGATCGCTGCGGATCAGCATGCCTGTCTGGATACGGGCTGTACGGATTTTGTCCTGACTTATATGCTGGAGATCGACTCCCCGAATTATGTGCTTCTGGAAAAGATCCCGGCGGTTTATGATATCGCCTTTATCCATCCGACCTACAACCTTTACCGGAAAAAATAAGCCCCGGAAACATACGGCCTGTCTGCTTTCACTGTGACTGTAAAACCTGTCCTGGACCGGGTATGCCTGTCATTGCCGGATCATGGAATGCATCCCTTGGCGCCTGTTTCATCCCGCAGCGGAGCTGAGGTAAATAAAAAGAGCCCGTTTCTGAAAGACGGGCTCTTTTTTCGGTATTTCCGGACTTTCAGCGGCTCATCACAAAGAGCAGGTACATCCCGCCGAAATACATGATGGTCATGATGATGGAGTCCGCGTCGATGACTTTTGCGACGCGTTTGAATTTAACGATATTCCCCAGCAGCCCGAAGGAGGTCATCAGGACGCCGAGCATGCCGACGACGATAAAGGAATTGTCAACGGTGGACAGGAAGCGGCCTTTCGTATAAAACAGGTCTGCGATGCCGATGCCGAACATGTTGAACATGTTGGAGCCGAACAGGTTGCCCAGTGCCATGTCAGCAGCGCCGATGGAAATGGCGGAGATGGATGTGACCATTTCCGGCAGGGAAGTGACGAGCGCTACAAGGGTGGAACCGACAAAGCTGGTGCCCAGTCCCGTGATCTCGGAGATCTGTTCGG
>CADBKS010000321.1 GCA_902795255.1 uncultured Chloroflexota bacterium | reverse complement strand
GCTCCGCCCTCAGCAGGGACGATGTGCAGGCATTCTTTGATCCCGGTCATCCTGCTTTCAGCGTCAAGTGTGCAGACACCGCGGGAAACATATCCGTTTTCAGTCAGTGTGTTTTCGATTTTGAAACCCACCATCGCGTGATGGTCCTGTGCGGAGTCATTCGTGAGAAAATCGTAAATCATCCGGAACGGATGGCTGCCGTAATAATCATCGGCATTGATCACACAAAATGGCCCGCGGACCAGATCCCTGCAGGAAAGCACGGCATGCGCGGTTCCCCAGGGTTTTGTCCGTCCTTCCGGAACGGAAAATCCCGAAGGCAGGTTATCCAGAACCTGACAGGCATAATCGACCTCGATATACCTGCGCAGTCTGTGCCCGATCTTTTCTTCGAAAAGTTCTTCCATTTCCGGTTTGATGACGATGATCAGACGTTCAAACCCTGCACGTTTCGCATCAAAAGCAGAATAATCCATCAGTATGTGCCCGTATTCATCGATCGGGTCCATCTGTTTCAGTCCGCCGTAGCGGCTGCCCATTCCGGCAGCCATGATGATCAAAACAGGTTTATCCATAATCCAGATTGTTAGTCTCCGTTGTATTCATGCATAATTTATCAGCCCTATTGTAACATGCTTCTGCATGCTGAAGGTTGATTTTCTTTTGGTTTCGTATAATATCGTTTTGGGGATCCGCGGAAAACCGCATTACAGGATCCTGAATGTGGCGATCCCGCGGACCTCTTCGATCAGCCGTTGCAGATCATCATCAGGGATCTCTCCGCGCTTCAGACATACCTGCAGATACGGTGTGAGCAGGGTTACTACTTTATCCGGCCGGTAATCGAATGTGACGCGGATCTGTGTGATGTTCGGAACAGGGTGACAGTGCGCTCCGGAAACGGATTTTTCAATCATTGTACATAATTCCCCAATCGTTATTCTCATAACCGGACTCCTTCCGAACAGTTTGACAAAATTATATCATCCGCGGAGGGTGAGAGTGCCGAAACACGATAAATCTCCGCTGAAAAATGCAGTCAGGGCGTGCCGTGATCCGGCAGTTTTCGATGACCGGAACTATTCACATAAAAAAACGTATTTATAATAGAAATTAAGTCATTGGATAAGAAAATGGAGGATGTAAATGAAAAAACAGGTAATTCTGTTCTTGTCGGTTTTTATGCTGATGCTGGTTTTTGTTTCTGCATTTGCTGATTCGGATGATTTTTCAGCTCAGATCGGCGGCGCCTGGAAGCTGGATGCAGTTTATGAGAGCGGTGTGCTGCTTGATCCCGAAACTTCTCAATCGCTTTACGCAGAACGTGTAAATGTTTATATCGCCGGGGAAGACGGGAATGCCTCTGTGTTTGAACCGATCGACGGCGGTCCGGAATATTTCGAAAGAAAAGGCACGTGGTCTCTGGATGGGAAAAACTTCCGGCTTGAGGCAGATGGTTTTGATATGGATCTCGAATACGATCCGGAAGAAAACGAACTGCATCGTTATCTGACGGATGATGATACCGATGCCGTATGGAAGAGCCTGAATTTCGTATATAAGAAATACCCTGTCGGAGACTGGAAACTGGTTCAGGTCATCAGCCGTGAACCCGGTGCGGATCCTGTCGTGCTTGACCCCGAAAATGCGGGAGCACTTTATTCTGAAAGCGCGAATGTTTACAGCCTTAAATATGACGGAACTTTTACCGTTCATCTTCCCGAAGACGCTGAAGAAAAAGGGACCTGGAAGCTTGAAAACGGCGAACTGCTGCTGATTAATGAAGACGGTTTGGAGATGATGTACAAATATGATCCGAAAACAGATCGGATCACCCGTGTATGGACCGATGATGATCCGCAGGCCACCTATCACGATCTGGAATTCGTGTATCAGAAGTAAGCCCGAATCGGCAGAACTCGGATCAATAAAGGGAAAGACGGCTTCAGGCCGTTTTTTCTGTTAAAAACGATCCCCGCTGCGGTCCGGGTATTTGTATTTTTCAAGTTCGGGATGCGGATGATTGGATTGCTCAAGCGGATATCGTTTCCCGTCGATGATGTCCTGCAGTGTCAGATGCGGCCAGGTGTGGTATCCCCAGCTTTCATTTGTATCAAAGTCGCTGATCAGTGCCAGTCCGGTCGCGGTGTGGATCTTGTTTATGAGACGGTGCAGCACAGCGGGCCCGGTCTGCTGAAGTTTCTAACTGCCGCCGAGGGTGCGGACGATCACATGCGGAACGGTGAGCCCGACTGCTCTTGCCCATTGCAGTCTGCCGCTCCTTT
>CADBKS010000320.1 GCA_902795255.1 uncultured Chloroflexota bacterium | reverse complement strand
ATCAATTCCATTAATTCTTTGTCCTCCTGTTTAATGTAAATTTGTGCCGGTACCCGACAGGAAAGGGGGGTCGGTTCAGTGAATGATTCGCTGTGGTTTTGGTGAAAACCAGAATGATTTTGAAAAAAGCATCAGAATAGGGAGTATCTCCAGTCGTCCGAAGATCATCACCAGACTGGAATAGATTCTGCCGAATACAGAATAAATCGAAAAATCGCCGCTGATCATTTTTCCGAAACAGGATCCGTTATTGGTTATTGAGCTGACCGCTGTACAGATCGTGGTCTCCATATCCTGATTATCGATCCCCAGAACGATCATGGAAATAACCATTATCATGAAATAAAGCAGGATGTATACCGTGACGGAAGACGCGCGCCTGGCGCTGACCGTATTCTCTCTGACGATGACCGCTTTGACCGAGCGAGGGTGGAGGCGTAGATAGATGCCGCGTCTGATCAGCTGCAGTCCGATCAGCACTCTGCTCAGCCTGATTCCGCTGCTGGTCGAGAAGCTGCATCCGCCGACGATCATACATATCAGCAGTATCAGCCGACAGGTTTCAGGCCAGAGATTGATATCTGTAAAAATATATCCCGATGTAGAAGAGAATGAGATCGTTGTCTGCAGGGCATTTCCGAAGGCATGTAAAAGATCGTGCTCCGTTCCGTTGATCATCAGCAGGATCCCAATGAAGAAACCTGCAATAACAATGGCTGTGAGGTAAAACCGGACCTCGTGTTTTCTGAACGCATATTTCCACTGGCGGGCGCCGATAAAGTAATAAATAATAAAATTGATCGAGCTCAGCAGCGTAAATAGCGTCAGAATAACTTTTGCGTATAAACTGATATGAACAGGCAGGCCCGAATATGACCCGATCAGTACACCAGACGTACTGACGGACGAAAACGTATTCAGCAGTGAATAGAATCCGCCCATACCTGAAGGAATCAGGAGAACCAGTTCCAGCACCGTCAGCGCACTGTAAGCGGCGGCGGTAATGTGGAGCGTATGTGCCAGGCTTGTTTGCGGCCGGTCTTCTTCAATATCCCTGATTTCGTCTCGCATCGTGTTTCGCTCGACCATGCCCAGCATTGGAAATACCGAAACCGAACATAATACCACGAACAAACCGCCGAGCCAGTTCATGATGCTTTTCCAGAGAAGAAAGGAACGCGGCATATTGATGAGATCAATGGCGTGAGCGTTGGTGGTCGTCCATGCGGAAGCCGCCTCAAACCATCCGTCAGCGGCCGAATAATCCGGTTTATACAGTACATACGGCATAACGGACAAAAAGATCATCAGCAGCCATCCGATTACAAAAAACATATATTCCTTATGGATAGAGATTTCCCGTTTTTTCTTTTTAATCAGATGAACGATCAGCGTCAGTATCAGCGCGGCGGCAAGCAGAATGAACGAGGAATGCGCAAATGCCGTAAAGCAGTCTTTTTCACCGAAAAACCGTGCGCAGACAGCCGGAAGAAATACGATGGCCGCCTGAAAATACAGCAGCAGTGATAACAGTTTTATTATTGATCGGCGGTTCGGTTTCATAATTATGCCTCTCAGTGAACTTTAGAATTCCAGCAATAAGGTGAAAAAAGCAGCAAAAACGGATATAGTTCAAGTCTTCCGGCAATCATCAGCAGCGAAAGCACGATTTTGGAAAATGGCGAGAAAATATCGAAGTTCCCCGAAGGTCCTACAAGGCTGAATCCCGGACCGACGTTGCCGAGACAGGTCAGAACTGAAGAAAACGTGGTGACCAGGTCCTTTCCGTTTAAGGAAATCAAAAGCGTACCCACAAAGAGCGTGACGATGTAGAAAAAGATAAAATTCGAAATATCGGCTGAGATTTCCCTTGGTACGGTCTTTCCATTCAGTTTGATCGAGTAAACGTGTGACGGGTAAAGTTTCTTTTTAATGCCTCTTTTAATCATTTTCAGCGCGATAACGATGCGCACGATCTTGACTCCGCCTCCGGTGGAGGAGGAGCATGCGCCGGTCAGGAAAAGAAGAAGCAGCAACATTTTGGTGAATGTCGGCCAGGCGTTGAAATCCGCTGTCGCATACCCCGTTGTCGTGATCAGGGAAGTGACCTGAAACATGGATTCCGTCAGGCTGTGAAACGGATTCGTAATCACGCCTGTCGCCATTAGGTTGATCATAATAACCGCCGTGCACACAATAATGATCAGCAAATAGAGTCTCAGCTCCTGATCCCGGAATACCTCCCGCGGACCTTTTTTAAAAAGATCAAAATATAAATTGAAATTAATCCCGCACATGGT
>CADBKS010000319.1 GCA_902795255.1 uncultured Chloroflexota bacterium | reverse complement strand
GCGGTATCCCGCAGCTCAGCTGCCATTTCATAATGATAGGGGAATCGGCTGTCCTTTGCAAAGATGGAAACAAGATGTTCTTCCGAATTCTGGTCCGGTCCGGTCGGGGCGATATCCAGAGAAAGAATATCGCGTACGCCTTCCGGCAGCCAGGAGGTCCCGTGGCCGATTTCCTCATAGCAGGAGAAGTAGGCCAGCACCTTCCGAGGTGGGGTGATCCTGTTTTCGTGAAGGGTTTTCATGACATTCAGAAGAACCGCGGCACAGGCTTTGTCATCGACAAAGCGGCTTTTAATATAACCGTTGGACATGGTGAAGCGCGGTTCCAGCGCGATCATGTCTCCTGTCTCAATGCCCAGTGCACGGGTCTCTTCAGCGGTGTGGACAGGCATATCCAGGACAACGCAGATATTTTTACGGAAATCGCCGATGGTCGTTCGGATCTCCTCTTCGGTAACATGTACGGAGTTCGGTGTCCGGCATACGGTCCCGGTAAAGACCTTCCCTTCGCCTGTATAGACACGGACGTTTTCCGTAACGCAGTAGACCGGATAAAGTCCGCCGACACTGCAGACGTTCAGTGTTCCGTCCGTGTTGATCCTTCGGACCATGAGGCCGATATCGTCCAGATGGGCTGTGACGACCAGCGGGTCACCGTCACCGCCGAGATCGACCCAAACGCCGCCCTTGTGCGTAACGACCGGTGAATAGCCCAGCCGCTCGATTTCACGGATAGTCCAGTTCTGGATCTCGCGGAACTGACCGGTCGTGCTGTCGATAGCGAGCAGAGCCTGAAATGTATCTAAAATATACTTCTCATCGAAATGATCCATAAAATGATCTTATCCCTTTTCTGAATTCCGGTTCAGCGGAAGAAAAACAGCCATCCGGCCAGGCAGACCAGTCCAAGTGCGATAAGCGCGGCGGGCAGAAAGGTCAGCAGTGCAGAAAGGATCATCGCCAGCGTATCATGTTTGTCCAGAACATCTTCCAGATCCACATCGGCCGCCAGCTGCTGCCCTTTCATCTGCTCCTTCTGAAATGCACGGGCACGGTCGTATTTTCCGCGGAACATCATCTTTATTCTTTGCTCCCGAGCATATGGTGACAGGCGACGAAGTGATTCGGCGCGGCTTCGACCCATTCAGGGATCTGGTGCTTGCAGATCTCTGTGCAGTACCGGCAGCGGGTATGGAATTTACAGCCGCTTGGCGGGTTCACCGGGCTGGGAATGTCCCCTTCAAGGATCTCGATCTTCTTTCCGCTTTCCACGTCCGTGGTCGGGATCGCGTTCATCAGCGCTTCGGTGTAGGGGTGGAGCGGATGATCGAAGATCTCCTGAGAATCCGCCAGTTCAACAATATTGCCGAGGTACATGACGCCGATGCGGTCGGAGATGTACTTTACAACGGACATATCATGGGTGATGAACAGATAGGTAAGGTGCTGCTGTTCCTTGAGGTCCTGCAGAAGGTTCAGGATCTGGGACTGGATCGAAACATCCAGCGCGCTGACCGCTTCATCGCAGACGACGAAGCGCGGCTGGACTGCAAGCGAACGGGCGATGCCGATGCGCTGACGCTGACCGCCGGAGAACTGGTGCGGGTAGCGGTGGACGAAATATGGCTGAAGACCGGCGTCGTCCATGACTTTCAGAATGTATTCCTGCAGCCGCTCATCGTTTCGTTTGAAGTAATTGTGAGCCATAAGCCCTTCGGAGATGATCTGTCCGACGGTCATACGCGGGTTGAGTGAGGAGTACGGATCCTGGAAGATCATCTGAAGGTCGGAGCGAAGCAGCCTGATTTCGTTATAGGTCAGGCGGGCAAGGTCGATCCCGTCATCCCGGAACCCTTCCAGCCGTGCAAATTCCTCGTTGCCCGCATAGGCTTTGCGCATTTCATCGATCTGCGAACGGGCGGCAGCCAGTTCCTTTTTAGTTTCGTCGATCTGGTGCTGATACTCATCCGCTTTGGCTTTAGCCTTCTGGACTTTGTTTTTCTTCGAACTGCTGGATGGGTCCTGTTTAAGGGCGAATTCAGCATCCGCAAGATTCAGATTGGCTTCACTGAGCTTGAGCTCTTCCCGGCACTGTTTGTTGGAAAGTTTGTAGAGGTGGCCGAATGCCTCTTTGACCGGTTTCGTATCTTCAGCGAGGATGAAGCCGCCGAGAAGATTTGTCATATCCAGAAAGGCGTCGTTAGCCTGTTTGCGGGCGGCATCCAGTTCATTGCGCTTCTGGTATTTGGCTTTGCCGTCCGGCATGGCTTCATACTCTTTTTCGAGTTCGTCGCGCTTGTGTTCC
>CADBKS010000318.1 GCA_902795255.1 uncultured Chloroflexota bacterium | reverse complement strand
AACCATGCATTTGCCATGGAATCTTTAAGCTCCTCCCGCAATCCATCTTCAGTAGGATCCTCCATGGCCTCGTCGATCCCGCCCAGGATCCTGAGCAGATTTTCGAATTTTCCGGCGGCACATTTGCTAAGGTCGTCATCGAACCATCTTTTCAGGCTGTCTGTCACTTCCGGTGTCATTTCGGTAACATTTCGGTATCGTTCCTGAGCTAAGAACCGTTCTTTCATCCCGCTGAAAACTTTTTCATAAATAAGTGACTGGTAGATTGAAGAAGACGTTTGCCCTGCAATGAATGCACTGCTCCGTACACCTGCCACTTCTTTCTTCTGCAGCCTGAAAGCGTAATCAATATCCTCCTGGCGAAAATTCTCTTTTTCAAGCATATAATCATGTGCGTTGATAAAGGCCTGTATCGTTCTTTCCATAAGTACGAACTTGTCAATTTCTTTTTGTTCCGCTTTGGTCAAATCCTCGTCGGACTGAGCTTTTTCTTCAAGCTCCTTCTTCCGGGCCATTTTCTTTACAGCGGCTTCCGGTGTTTTATACACCTGCAGGTATGCTTCATACTCTGTCGGAGAAAATTTTGCCGTTATGTTGCCGGCTGAAACTTTGAAATTATCATTTCTCATATCACCGCGGATATTCCCCAGTTCTCCCGGGTTATTTGCCCCTCTGTTGATGTTCTGATAAAGGAAATCAACCCCCCGGTTACCGTAATTCAGGAGAGATATTAAATGTACGATCGGCATGTGAAGGCGTTCGTCATTTTTGAAGATCCGCTGAAGCTGGAGCACTCTGGAAATATCCTTCTCCAACTCTGCCCTGCATTCCCGGAGGTCATCCGCAGTAAGAGCCTTCAGTTCAGTATTTGCACCGCGTTCAATACCATTCTTCGCACAGTATGCATCGGTTTTTCGATCGAGGGTCAGCAGGGATTGCCCGCTGAGACTGAGATCTGCGATAATTGCGGAAAGTTCCGGAGTGAGCTGTTCCCGGCCGACCTCTTCTATGATATCCCTGATCACATGTTTCACTTCACTCGCTTCATCTTCGCAGGCATTTGCGACTGAAGACAGGGTTATGATCTCATTCCCATCCTCATCTTTCGGCAGATTCCCGGTATAGTTATATGAACTGATATCCCCGGCATGTTCTCCGCTGGCACGGCGGAGGTTTTCCCCGACCATCGCCGGGATCTCGGTGTATTTCTGGATCGTTATGTCATGATCAAGTGATTTCTGATAATTTCGAAAATCCTGTTGGGTAGCCCGCTTATTGCCAAAGTTTTCGTAAGTCAGATCCTCTCTTTCTCCCATATCAATCAGCGTATTTTCCAATCCGGCTTTGGCGTTTAAATGAAAAGCCTTTGCCCCGAACATCCCGAGGTTTTCCTTCAAGCCGAATTGAACCGCATCCTGCTGGAAGATCGCCGGAGCCAGTTTGGTGATATGCCCTACATTCTGGACCATATCCTTCACAAAGGTCGTACAGTTGCGTGTAAAGAAACCGTAGCCCTTATCGGCATAGGTCTCCGAGGCTCTGAATATGGCATTGACCTGTGCCGGTTTGGCAGGGAACCGCCGGCTGATCGTATATTTATGGTTGTAATCATTGTAAAGCTGTCCCGGTACGACCGCATCGCGGCTGACCATCATCATGCCGGCGGACATTCCTCCAAAACCGCCTGCCGGATAAAAGCCGTACTTGATCATGTAGCGTTCGTACCGGTTTGTGATCTTGCTGAAGCGGCTGTATTCGATCCCCAGTAATGTATGTCCCATTTCGGTGCCATTAAAGGTTTCCGCGGAGCCTTCTTTCGGCTGGTCCACCATGACAGAAACCACCGGATCCAGCGGTTTTTCCCGCTGTCTCGGATCGTTTTGATCTCCGGCAGGATCAGGTTCAGCCGCTTTTGACGCGATCGGATAAGACCAGACCGCAGGGACTTTTCGCAGATCCACATTGATCTCATCATTGTTTTGCGGTTCGCTTTTCCCGAATTTCTCCCCGTCCCAGCCCGGGATCTGCTTATGGTTTCGTTTTTTCTGAAGTTTGCCTCTTTTGAACCAGGATTTGATGAAATCTTTTGCGATGATTCCCCCCGTGAACGGAAGCAGTCCGAGATTAAATACCGTCCCGAGGATCTTCCCGATGGTTACACCCAGCAGCTGTGTGAGTGTGCTCCGGAAACCGACTTCCATGTTCAGCTTGTTTTCTTTCATTCGGACCGGCTCAAAATCCAGTTCCCGGATCTTCTTCATATCCTTATCAGCCTGTCCGAGTTCCCCGGGCTGTCCTTCTTCCGGATTTTCGGCATG
>CADBKS010000317.1 GCA_902795255.1 uncultured Chloroflexota bacterium | reverse complement strand
CACAGTACAAGGTAAAGATCAGTGAACTGAACGAAAAGGAAAAGGCGCTGACCGAACGCCGAGATGCAATGATCAAAGCCCACGCGGCCGCATATGCGTCCGACCCGCAGAAGGCCGCTGATGAGCAGGAACTGAAAGACCTGAAAGCGCTGCGCGAACAGAAGATCGCAAAAGCCGATGATCCGGCAAATCCCAACGGTTTGAGCAAAGCGGTTCTGGACCGCAACCAGATCCTCGCATACGAGATCGCCCTTTCCATCGGCCGCTACCCGATCCGGCAGCAGCTGCTTTTCACACGCACGCTCTCCAAAGCGTTCAAAGAAGCCATGATGAAAGGTGAAGACCTGCGCGATATGGACGTGCTGAACCGCATTTTCCAGACCTGCGTTTTCTATGTCCAGTTCCGTTCGGTCGATGAGGCAAACGGCATTTTGAACGGCTACGCCATCACCGACTGTGCCCACGTCAAATATGCGACGGTCTTCCAGGACCCGATGACCAGCCTGAACCCGGTCATCACCATCGGCCAGCAGATCATGACCGTGATCCTGAAGCATCAGAAATGCTCCCGTGAAGAAGCAAAGAAGCGCACGCTGGAGATCATGGAAAAGGTCGGGATCCCGGAACCGGCAAAACGCTTTGATGACTATCCGTTCCAGTACTCCGGCGGCATGCGGCAGCGTATCGTGATCGCGATCGCGCTTTCCTGCCAGCCGAAGATCCTCATCTGTGATGAACCGACCACCGCCCTGGACGTGACGATCCAGGCGCAGATCCTGCAGCTGATCAAAGACCTGCAGAAGGACCTGGGCTTCACCACCGTCTACATCACTCACGACCTGGGCGTCGTCGCCAACGTCGCGGAACGTGTCGCCGTGCTTTACGCCGGCCAGATCGTCGAGATCGGAACCGTGGAAGAGATCTTCTACGACCCGAAACACCCTTACACCTGGGCGCTGCTCTCTTCCCTGCCGCAGCTGGCGGAAAAGGACACCGACCTCTTCTCCATCCCGGGCACACCGCCGTCCCTTTACAACAAGATCATCGGTGATGCTTTTGCCCCGCGCAACAAATACGCGATGGAGATTGACCTGGAGGAAGAGCCCCCGATGTTCAAAGTCTCGGATACACATTATGCGAAAACATGGCTGCTGGATCCGCGTTCCCCGAAGGTGGAAACCCCGAAGATCATCCAGAACCTGCATGAAAAGATGGTAAAAGTCTACGGCGATCAGGAAGAGGAGGAAGCATAGCCATGGAAAACAGCAGCAATAACCGGGAAGTCCTGCTTTCCGTCCGGAACCTGGACGTGGTCTTCGGCTCCGGAAAATCAGCGTTCAAGGCCGTCAGCGATGTCAGTTTTGACATCTACAAAGGCGAAACGCTTTCCCTGGTCGGTGAATCCGGCTCCGGTAAAACGACCATCGGCCGCGCCATCGTCCGTATCAATCCCTGCAGCAAGGGCGAGATTTATTTCAAGGGCGAAAAGATCAGCGGCAGACTCTCGCATAAGAAGGACCGTGAAGTGATCCGCAAGATCCAGATGGTCTTCCAGGATCCGGCCGCGTCCCTGAACGAACGTGCGACCATCGAATATATCATCTCCGAAGGGCTGTATAATTTCCACCTCTTCAAGGATGAAAAAGAACGGATGCAGAAGGTCGAACAGGCCATCAACGAAGTCGGTCTGCTGCCCGAGCACCTGACCCGCTATCCGCACGAATTTTCCGGCGGACAGCGTCAGCGTGTCGGTCTGGCCCGCTCCATCGTCATGGAACCGGAACTGATCGTGGCGGATGAACCGATCTCCGCTCTGGATGTTTCCATCCGCGCGCAGGTCCTGAACCTGCTGAAGAAATTCCAGCGGGAACGCGACCTGACCTATCTTTTCATCGCCCATGACCTCTCGATCGTCCGCTTCATCTCGGACCGCATCGTCGTGATCTACAAGGGACGCATCATGGAAGTGGCGGAGACCGAAGAACTCTTCAGATATCCGCTCCACCCCTATACCCGTTCCCTGATGTCCGCTATTCCGATCCCGGACCCGATCCTCGAGAAGAAAAAGAAGCTTTTCATTTATGAACCGCGCGTTTATGATGAGAACGGCGAGCAGCCGAAGCTCACCGATATCGGCAACGGGCACCTGGTCTACGGTGATTCCGCGGAGATCGAAGCATATAAGGCGAAACGGTTTAACCATTAACCGGGAAGTTTGACAGCCGGTCCCGTACCGGCATGCATTTTTACGGAATACGGAAGGCCGCTTTGCGGCTTTCCGTCATAATACGCGCTTACACCAAAACCGAGGTTTCAATTGTCGATATTCAGGGAAAAGAAAAATCTGGTCCGGCTAATCGCCTTCATCCTGGCAGCGGGATTCGCTGTATTTGCCTTCACCTACGGCGTCGTTCAGTTCGCGCACCGGGATCCCGGCTATTATGATGTCGGACGCACTCCGGATGCGGATGCCGTGGCCTACGGAAGCGGGGCTCATTTTCTCTGGTATGCGGAAGGAAACAGCAATGCGATCCGCCGGGAACTGAATACGGTCCAGAAAGCCTGGAGCGCTGCCCTGATCTACGCTTACAAGTTGCTGGACGCAAATACGCTATACGAAAATTTCACCAATATCGCGTCACTGAACGCAGCACCTGGGCAGCCATTGACTGTCAGTGAAGATCTCTTTGCCGTTCTTTCGGACGCAAAGCAGCGGATGGAAGAAGAAAAAGCCTTCAGCCTTTTCGCCGGACCGCTCTTCAAAGAATGGACCACTCTGCGCTATCTGGAAACCCCGGAAGAT
>CADBKS010000316.1:831-3173 GCA_902795255.1 uncultured Chloroflexota bacterium | reverse complement strand
ACATCCTGCTGAACAATGCCGATATTCCTGCGCAGGCTGTGCTGTGTATAATCGCGGATATCCCGGTCGTCGATCAGGACAGCCCCTTCCGTAACATCATAAAAACGCGGGATCAGGCTGCACAGGGTCGTCTTCCCCACACCGGAGGGACCGATCAGGGCGATATATTCACCGGGCGCGATATCCAGGTCCACATGGGAGAGCACATCCTGCATCGTATTCTCATAGCGGAACGAAACATCCCGGAAAGAGATCTTGCCTTTGAGGACGCCGGCATCAGCGGCGTTCGGACTGTCTTCGATATCCGGCATGATCTCCATCATCTCAATAAAGCGCTCAAAACCGGACATCCCGTTCTGGTACTGCTCGGTAAAAGCGACCAGCTTGCGGATCGGTTCGGTCACATTGCCGACATACAGCAAAAACGTGATCAGATCCGTCACCGGCATCATCTTTCCGGTGATGAAGTAAGCTCCGACAATGACCACGAGCACATTCAGCAAAGTCGTAAAGCCGTTGATCCCCGACTGGTACTTTGCCATCAGAAGGTAGTTTTCCCGCTTGCTCTCAAGGAAACCGTCGTTGCCCTTCTTGAACTTTTGTTTTTCGATCTCCTCATTCGCAAACGACTTGACTACGCGAATTCCGGAGAGATTTTCCTCGATCTGAGCATTGATCTCCGAGATACGCTTGCGGTTTTTCTTATAAACCAGCTTCATCTTCCGGTTCAGGCTGATGGCATAAAGTGCCATCGGAGGAACCAGTGCAAACGCACACAGCGCCAGACGCCAGTTGATCGTGAAGAGGATAACAAAGGAACCGACCAGTTTGATAACGGAGATCACCAGATCTTCCGGCCCATGATGGAACAGCTCGCAGATCTCGAAAAGATCCGTAGTCACCCGCGACATGAGATGCCCGACCTTCTGATCATCAAAGAAACTGAAGGAAAGCTTCTGATAATGGGCAAAAAGTTCAGCCCGCATGTCATACTCCATACTGGAGCCCATCCGGTGCCCGTAATACGTCGTCCAGAAGTTGCAAAGATATTCGACCGCGATCAGAAAAAGGGACAGGAGCCCCAGCCGCAGGATCTCCCTGCGGGCTGCACCGACTTCATAATAGATGACATGATAGGTGATATGCCGGACGATCAGCGGGATCACCAGCATGATCGCAGCACCGAGCATTGAGAAGAACATATCCCACAGGAAAGGTGTCAGATATTTCCTGTAGTACGAAAAGAATTTAGACCATTTGTTTGATTTCACGGCGATTATTATAACATCCGGCTATCGGATAATGAGATAAAACATGAAGATGAATTACGCGGGAATTCAAAAAGGCGGAACGCAGTCCGTCCCGCCTTTTAGCTTCAAGTGTTCAGGTGATCAGGCAGCCCGTTCGGCTTCGATCGCCTTGATCAGGTCGGGAACGACCTTGAAGAGGTCCCCGACGATCCCGTAATCCGCAACACCGAAAATCGGCGCGTTCTCGTTTTTGTTGACCGCAATGATCAGCTCGGAGTCCTGCATCCCGGCCACATGCTGAATGGCACCGGAGATACCGAGCGCGATGTAGATCTTCGGGTGGACAGTCTTGCCTGTCTGACCGACCTGATGATCGGAACTGATCCATCCCGCATCGACGACCGCGCGGGAGGCACCGACGACACCGTGCATCGCATCAGCCAGTTTTTCCGCCAGGGCGATCCCTTCATCGACGTTTTTGCTGATGCCGCGTCCGACCGCCACGACCACATTGGCGCCGATCAGGTCGACCATCTTCTTAGCCGCTTTTTCAACGCTGAGGACTTCCACATGGATGTCTTCTTTGGAAAGTGAGAATGCGGGTTTGATGATCTCACAGGCATCGGCTTTGGCCTGGTCAAATTCAGCCTTCTTCATAACACCCGGGCGCACCGTTGACATCTGGGGGCGGAAACGCGGGCAGATGATCGTGGCCATCAGGTGACCGCCGAAAGCGGGACGCGTCATCTTCAGGTTCCGGTCCTCAAGATCGAATTTCTGGGAGTCTACATCCATCGTGCTGTTTTTGCGGAGGAATTCCATATATTCCTTCGTATCCACATCCAGGTGGGTAGCATCCGCAGTCAGACCGGTATGCAGCCGCGCGGCGCAGCGGGGGCCGAGGTCACGGCCGATATTCGTCGCGCCGATCAGCATCGCCGCCGGTTTATATTCGTTGACGAGGTCGCAGAGCACCTTGGTATAAGCATCCGTGGTGTAGACCTTCAGCAGCGGGTCATCACAGACGATCACTTCGTCCGCACCGTAACCGCCGAGCGTTTTCGCTTCGCCTTCAATGCCATCGCCCAGCAG
>CADBKS010000316.1:0-794 GCA_902795255.1 uncultured Chloroflexota bacterium | reverse complement strand
ACGGCACCCCATTTCATCAGCCAGACGGCGCGCTTCACTGACCAGCTCAAAATCCGTCGGCATCAGTTCGCCATTGCGCTGCTCGCAGAATACCCAAATTCCCTTATAGTCTGAAAAGTCAGTCATGTTCCGTTCCTTTCATTAGATCAGGTGCTTTTCAGCAAGGATCGCAGCGAGCTTCGCAGCTGCGTCGTCCCCGTTCAGCATCGAACCGGCACCCTTCTGGGGAGGCGTAAACGATTTGAAGACATTCGTCGGGGAGCCCTTCAGGCCGATGGTATCGGTCTCGATCAGCGGATCATCCTTCAGCGCTTCATAGTCAAAGATCTCGATCTCTTTATCGAAGCATTCAAAGATCCCGCGCATGTTCATATAACGGGGCTGGTTCAGCTCCTTGATGCAGGTGATCAGGCAGGGTGTTTCCACACGGAGCATCATAAAGCCGTCTTCAAGCATGCGTTTGACCGTCAGTTTGTTCCCGTCTCTATGGATCTCAGCCGCGTAGGAAACCTGCGGGAGATGCAGTTTTTCAGCGATCTGGGGACCGACCTGGGCCGTATCACCGTCGATGGCCTGACGTCCGCAGAAGACGATATCGTCGGGACCGACACCGACACGGTTGATCGCGGCAGCCAGGATCTGGCTGGTCGCAAAGGTATCGGAACCGCCGAATTCACGTCCGCTGACGAGGATCGCGCGGTCCGCACCGCGGGCCAGCAGTTCCCGGAGCATTCCCTCGGCAGGAGCCGGGCCCATGCTGATGACAACAACTTCACATCCGGTCTCATCCTTCA
>CADBKS010000315.1 GCA_902795255.1 uncultured Chloroflexota bacterium | reverse complement strand
GCACATATTCAGGTCCGGCAGCATGCTCCCGATAAGCATTATGCTAAAGCTCTTCGGCTCCACCTGCTTAGCAGGTGGTTTTCTCTACCATGAATAAAAGAAGCCGCCCGTCAGGCGGCCTCCAATGCAAAGGCAGCAGGGCAGATCCCACCGGACCGCACCGCCGTCTTTTCTATTTTCGATTTTCCTTTTCACCGCTCACACACTGCCGGCTCGGGCCGCCGGGAGAAGATACTTTCCTCCCCTTCAGGCTCCGGCGGAGGGATCATTGTCCTGCGTTCCGCCGCGCGTATTGCCCGGATCTTTTCGAGCTCACGCAGCACCAGCGTGTCACTCACATACGGGATATTTTCATCATCCGGGCCGACAGCTGCGTCAGCTTCATGGACCGGATCCGCTTCCGCGGCTTCGGGAGCCGTTTCGGCAGCTGCCGGGGCTTCCGTTTCAGCCGGGGCGGGAACGATCACAGCCGTGACCGCTTCCGGCGCTCCTTCGGCGTCATTGACGAACGGTCGGAAAGCCTGTCCGGGACGCAGCGCGCCCTGTGCGGGCTCCGCAGGAACGGACATATTATCGGCGGCTTTCACTGCCGCGCCCTGTTTTTTCGCCGCGGGTTTATACGGTTTTATGAGAAATTCCTCCGTCCGGTACAGGCGGAAGATCAGGTCCTGCCAGCGCAGCTGACAGGCAAAAAGACGCGTGCAGACCGTTGGGTTCACCCCGGCGGAGACCTTCACGCCTTCAGCGCATTTCCTGAAATGGAAGCCCGCGATATCCAGCAGCTCACCGATCTGCATCGGCGCTTCGGAAAGATCCGCGCCCATCACGTGCAGCGTGACCAGCCCGCGGCCCATCGTTGTGACCGCGTTCAGGATCATCTTCGAGACCTGAACGAAAGGCACCCCGAAACGGCTCTCTTCCATCCCGGGCTTCAGCCAGGACTTCAGGTTTTCGGCGGTCATTTTCATGGTCTCGAGACAGGAAAGGCGGGTGATCTCATCATCAGTGTGATGCACCTCTTTCGGCAGAACCCCGAGCCTTTCCATCTGCTCTTCCGGAAGGACAGTCATACCGTAAGACATCATGATCATCATGTCCTGAATGAGATAGCTGTAATCCCCGTTCATTTTGGCTGTCCTTTCATAAAATCAGAATTCGTGAGCATCAAGGCTGTCCGCACCTGCTCCGGCCCGCCGGCGTTTTCCGTCCGCGATAAATACAGTTTAGCGCACCGAAATTAAAAAATAAACCGGCAATGTTGCCCCTTGATTTTTCATTAGAAATGTGGTAGGGAGGGTATTGCCGGTTTTTTCTGATTTGTTTGAATTACATCCTGCCAGAGGACTGTTTTTTTATGATATTTTCAACATCCCGTCCGCTATAAAAAATACGAACGATTTGTACATTTGTCTGATCTTCGTTTACAAGATAATAAACATCATAGTTGTTCACCGGAAAAAGGCGCATTCCCATCGTATGCCATGGTTCCCAGTCAACAACTTTATGCCGAAAGGGAAAATTGTCCAGCTTTCGAATATTGTCCCTGATATGGTTTACCTGTGCTTCAGCTGTATCCGGTTCAAGCAGAACAGTGGAAATGTAAGAATATATACGGATCAAATCGTCCAGTGATTCAGGGGAATAAATGATTTTCATAATGTTCAGATACCAAACATCTCTGAAAGTTTCTTGTCCACCTCATCAGCCGTATATCCCTTTCCTGCCTGCAGGGATGAGACACCTTTTGACAGTTCTTCGTCCAATTCTTCTCTGCTCAGACTTCCGGCGGCAACAGGTTTTTGTACCGGGATCTTCAATTCAAAAGGCATACCGTTATGCAAAATGATCTGACTGTAAAGCATTTGGATCGCGCTTGTCGGTGTAATTCCCAATTTTGATAAAATGGATTCCGCATTGTTTTTGAGGTTCGTATCAATGCGTGCATAAACTGCGGTCGTGTTAGCCATCCTGCCTCCTTCTTCTATAAGAGCTCACTTTATAATATGATAATATGCACATGGCAATCGGGAGTGAGTGCTTCGCATGGCGCGGCCCGATCGCTCGTGTGTTTACATAGGTTTCCTGCCGTCCCCGGCACCCCAATTTTTGTTCGCCTGAAATGACAGTGTTGCTTATATGACATCTGCCCCTGATATGGCGCTCCGCCATCAGCAAAGTGTGCCTGTTTTATATTATTATAATCATGTTTGCTTGCAATTGAAAGCACATGACCGCAGAATTTGTGTGGACGCATCCCGATCCCCGGGTAAATTTAGCGGCGAAACGGGCAAAGCTCCCGTTTCGGATCGAATCAAACGTCCCCGGCGAATCAGCGTCATTATGGAT
>CADBKS010000314.1 GCA_902795255.1 uncultured Chloroflexota bacterium | reverse complement strand
CCTGATGCTTTTCATGACGATCCTCGGGAGCCTGATCACCGAGGCGGGAACGCTTGGGCTGCTCTTCATCCGCGGTGCGTCGATCCGGCTGAGCGACGCGGTTTCGCAGATCATCATCCCTTCGCTCGGGCTGAATGTTTTGCTGTCAATTCCCGTCTATGCTTTATTGAATGACGTCGTCAACACCATATATATCAGAGAGGAGACGGAGTGAACGGAATCCAAAATGAAAATAAACTTGCCGGACGCAGTCCCCGTCTGATCGGTTTTCTGGTAGTATTTTTCGGCGTAATGCTGTTTTATGTATACCGGCTTTTCACCATTCAGATCATCGACGGTGATTATTACCTGGATCTGGCGGATGAAAACCGGATCAGTATCGTGCAGGAACAGACAAAGCGCGGCATTATTTATGACCGCAACGGCGTTGTATTGGCGCGGAACACGGCAACCTATGACATCACGATCACCCCTGCGGACCTGCCGGAAGACGATGGGGATACACAGGAAGTATACAGAAAGCTTTCCGAACTGATCGACGTTCCGGTAAACAACGGAGAGATCAATGATGAGACCGTCCGCATGTACAGTGAATGCGGTACGGATTTCGGGATCTCTCAGGTCGTTTATATCGCCAGTTCCCTTTCCCCCTATGACGCGACCGGGATCCGCTGTGATGTCAGCAAGGAACTCGCGATGGTCGTACAGGAAAAAGCCGCGGAAATGCCCGGTGTGGGCGTGCGGGTCAACTCCATCCGGGAATATCCGACCGGCTATTCCACCGCGGAAATCGTCGGATTCCTCGGCCCGATCCCGGAAATGATGCAGGATGAAATGCGTGAAAAAGGCTTCCTGATCGAATCCGACCAGTACGGATACGCGGGCGTCGAGTCATCGCTGCAGGATATTCTTTCCGGAAAGAACGGACGCCGTGTTGTTGAAGTCGATGTCGGCGGACTGCAGACCCGCGACCTGGAGACGCCGAAAGAGGCTGTCCCCGGATACAATATCCGGCTGACCATCGACATCCGGCTGCAGAACGTCATGCGCGCGGCAATGATCGACACGATGGATTTTTATAACCGTGTGTCGCTCACAGGGATCATCACCGAAGACGCTGCAGGGATCGCGATGAACCCGAAGACCGGCGAAGTGCTGGCCATGGTCAGCGAACCGTCATACGAAAACAACAGAATGACCCGTTATATCCCGGCTTATTATTACCAGCAGCTTTCCGTTGACCAGTCTAAGCCGCTGATGAACCACGCCACGCAGGTCGCCCAGCCGCCGGGATCCGTATTCAAAATCGTCACCGGGATCGGTGCCATGAATGAGCATGTGGTCGCACCGACGGATTATGTTTTTGATCCGGGATCGATATATATGGAACAGAAATACTCCCCGAATGACCCGGGTTCGACGCAGGAATACGTTTGCCATCTGCGGACCGGTCACGGTCAGGTAGACTATCAGCATGCTCTGGCATGGTCCTGCAATATTTATTTCAATAAAGTCGGCGGCGGTTACGGGAATGAAGTACCGGAAGGGCTTGGGATCGACCGGCTGGGCCAGTATGCCAGAGCATTGGGATATGACCAGTATTCCGGCATCGAGCTGGACGGTGAAGAAGACGGACTGATCCCGACAACGACATGGAAACGCGTGAATCAGGGCGAAGCCTGGGCGACTGGTGACACATACCTCGCGTCCATGGGACAGGGATATATCACAGCCACGCCGATCCAGGTCCTCGGGTCGTTTGTGACCGTCGCGAACGGCGGGATCCATATGAAACCGACACTGATCAAAGAGATCCTGGATGAGCGCGGCAATGTCGTGCTGCCGTTCACTCCGCAAATGTACTGGGATATAACGAAAGACCCGCGGATCATGATCTATGATGAAAACGGTGTCGAGACCGATGAGTATAAAACAGTGGAACCGTGGGTGATCGAAGAGACCAGAAAAGGGCTGCGTCTTGTCCCGCAGCCGGGCGGTACCGCTGCTGAAGCCTTTGCCGGCGATACACATGAAAGTTCCGCGAAAACCGGTACTGCCGAATACTGCGATGATATCGCAAACGCCAAAGGTCTGTGCCAGTTCGGTTCATGGCCCGCTCACGCATGGACAGCGGCCTACGCGCCTTACAGCGATCCGGAAATAGCGGTCGTCGTATTCGTCTATAACGGGAAGGAAGGTGCGTACCTTGCCGCATATCCGGTCAGACGCGTGATCGACAATTACTTTCTGCTGAAGGAATACGACGCTGAACGGAACGGAACAAATCTCTGACAAAATCCGTAATTATAAGCGCGGCAGGCATATATTTTCGAACAAAATTCGAAAAACACTTGAGATAAGACGCTGAAGCAGTATA
>CADBKS010000313.1 GCA_902795255.1 uncultured Chloroflexota bacterium | reverse complement strand
CGAGGATCTCGTGCAGTTCACCGATCAGGGACTGGCGCAGTGAATAGTCCAGTGCTCCAAGCGGTTCATCCAGCATCAGCAGGGCCGGACGGACGACCAGCGACCTGGCGAGGGCGACGCGCTGCTGTTCTCCTCCGGAGAGGTCCGTGACTTTTCGATCGCCGAATTTTTCCATGCCGACCTGCTTCATGGCGTTTCTGACTTTTTTGTCCGCCTCCGGTCCGCTTTCCTTTTTCATCTTCAGGCCGAAAGCGATATTATCGTAGACGCTCATATGAGGGAAAAGCGCATAATCCTGAAAGACCATACCGAAATTGCGCTTATATACCGGCTCATTGAGAAGATCCTTCCCGTTATAAAGGACGGAACCACCCGAAGGTTTTTCGAAACCGGCAATAATTTTCAGGATCGTTGATTTGCCGCTTCCGGATGGCCCGAGCAGACACAAAACTTCATTTTCGCCCAGCGTAAGATCAACGCCGTCGAGCAGTTTCTTTTTTCCATAATAATGAACGATATCATTAAGTTCAAGCATATTCGGCGATCCTAATCTTTGCTGATCATGAAAATAGCTGCGATACTGAAAACCAGGAGGATCGAGGACATGGCCATTGCCTGGCCGTAATTCAGCCCGCCCGGTTTTGATAAATAATTGTATATCGCTACAGGGAGTGTCGGTCTTTCCGGTCTCGAAAGGAATGAAGTAGCCCCGAATTCCCCCATTGAGATCGTAAATGAGAAGACCAGACCGTTTATCAGTGCTTTCTTTAAAATCGGAAGATCAATTTTACGGAAAACAGTAAACGGATCCGCACCGAGAAGCGCTGCGGATTGTCCCAGTGTGACCGGCATTTGTTCGATTGCCGGCTGGAGCGTCCGGATCACGAAGGGAAGGACAACGATGCTGTGTGCGAGCGGAGTGATCCAGAAGGAGGTCATAGACCTGCGGTAGGTTATCAGGTACCCCAGCCCCAGTGTTACAGCGGAAGTGCCGATGGGAAGGAGCACTAATGAATTCAAAAAACGCCATGCCCGTACCTGTTTTGCAAGTATACAGATCATTCCGCCCATGATGACCGCAGCAGCCGAACAGAATAAAGCATTGATAACGGAGTAAAATATTGCCTCGCCCGGGGCAACAAAGAAGTAAGAGTTGTTGGAATTGATGAACAGGTTCCTGTAATAAATCAGTGAAAAGCCGCTGATCCCGAATCTGCTGTCTTCTCCGGGGAATGTATAGACCGACCTGAAAATAAGACTGAACATGGGAAGGATCGTTATCAGCATGACCGATCCGACAATAAGGATCACGGTCATTTTCTCCGCCGTGGTTTGCGGAAGTTTCTGGTTTTCATCGAATACCTTAATTCTGGTGAAACGGAAATCTTTGGTTTTCATTCTGCGTTCGAGAATAACGATCAGCAGCGTGATCCCCAGCTGGATCAGGGACAGCACCCCCGCGGTTTTCAGATCCAGGATCTGTAAGGTCTGATACGAGATTTCCGCTTCAAGCGTCCTGAATTTCGGCCCGCCCATCAAAAGGACCACTCCGTAGCTTGTAAAATCAAAAAGGAAAACAAGAAGCGCGGCAGAAATGATGCTCGGTTTCAGGAGCGGCAGCAGAATATTCAGAAAGATGTCTTTCTTTCTGGCGCCCAGCGTCTGTGCGGCCTGAATGATATTTTTATCGATCAGCATCCAGGCATTGCTTACCATACGTACCACCAGCGATACATTATAGAAAACATGCGCAAATATAATGATACCGAAAGTGTTCATCAGCCTGAGGGGCGCCGAATCCAGAGAAAAAAGCGCCATGAGTACCCTGTTCAGGACACCTTTCGGTCCCAGCCAAGCGTTCATGCCGGCTGCAACAACTACGGTCGGGAGCATGAAGGGAACGGTAATGACCGCCATACAGATCCGTTTTCCCGGAAAGCGGAAGGTTGAAAAAACGTAAGCACACGCTAAACCGGCGATCATCGTAAACACGGTTGACACTGCTGCTTCTTCAAAGGTAAACTGGAGCGTTTTTGAAAGAAGACGCATATTCAGGGAAAAATCACCGTTGTTAAATGTCAGCGTCTGTTTAAATATCGAATATAATGGGAAGATATAAGAGAAAAACAGGTAGGCGGCGACAGGACAGACCAGACAGATCTGCAGCAGTTTCTTTTTGTTGCTCATATGGTCTATTTTAATCAGGCTTATGGTATTCAGAAAACAATAAATGATATAGATTTATGATGAGAAAAAGAATTCAATCCGTCAGCATTGTGCTGATGCTCGTTTTATTGCTCGCTGCGTGTGATAAACGCAGAAATCAGATAATATCAAATATTTTAGTTTCTCCGACAGCGACTGAAACGCAGGCCCCTCCCACGGAAACACCTGCCCCGACACTGACACCGGAGCCG
>CADBKS010000312.1 GCA_902795255.1 uncultured Chloroflexota bacterium | reverse complement strand
ATTCGGGATCCCGCATCTCGATCCGGACCGAATCGCCGTCCGAGTGGCCTTTGTCCGGGGTCCCGGTGACGAACATCGGGATCCCCATGTATTTTGCGGTGATGGCGATCTGAAAGGTGCCGATCTTATTTACGACATGCCCGTCAAGACAGATCGCATCCGCCGCACAGGTGAAAATATCCACACCTTCTTTTTCCATGTACCAGGCGGGCATATTGTCGGTGATGACGGTCGTATCGAACCCCATTTCGTGCGCGACCGTTGCGGTCAGTCTGGCGCCCTGAAAATACGGACGTGTTTCCGGACAGACGACTTTGACGGGATTATTTCTTTCACGTGCCACGCGCAGCATTTGTCCGACGATCGTTTCACCGAAACACTGTGTCATGACCGTTCCCTTATAGGGGATCATATCCACAAGGTAATCCGCGATTTTTCCGACTTTCGCATAGCGGATATTGTTGCTTTCCACGGCGTGATCCCGTATCGCGAGCGCGGTATCCGTACCCTCTGCAAGCGCGCGTTTGGCAGCTTCAAGGCAGCCGCCGGTGATCCGCTCCATCCGTTTGACCGTTGTAGGACGTGCGTGCGAGATGGTATGTGCAGCCTGCTCCAGAAAGTTCAGCTGACCTTCTTCTGTTTGATCCCGGCATTCCCATGCGGCCAATGCCATGCCCATCGCGGCAGCGGTGAAGGGTCCTGCGGACTGGGTGACCATGTCACGGATGGCCTGCATCACTTCCTGATGGGTCTTGCAGCGGACAAAGGATATTTTTGACGGATAAATACGCCGGTCGAGAATGCGGACTTCACCGTCTTCGTACCAGGCGATATTCTCATACTGCAGCATAAAAGCCAGATCTTTATCCTGCCGTTCCATCAAGCACCTCAGCCGATCATTTCTTTTTTTGCAGCTGCGGCATCCGCCATGATTCGTTCACGGTCGAGGGTAAGATACTCCCCGTTTTCGTATATGATCTTTCCGTCGACCATATTCATACAAACATCGGAACCCTGGGCGCTGTAACAGATCAGTCCGACCGTATCGTTATTCGGGAAAAGATGCGGCCGGTCAAGATCGACCGCGATGATATCGGCGCAGTTCCCCACTTTGAGCGCGCCGGTGTCGGGGCGGCCCTGCAGTTTTGCACCGTTCAGCGTAGCCATCCGCAGCGTCTGGTGGCACCTGACTGCGGTGGGATCCAGCATATAGCCCTTATGAATAATGGACGCGATGTGCAGTTCTTCAAACATGTTCAGGTTATTGTTGCTGGCAGCCCCGTCGGTACCGAGCGTTACATTGATCCCGGCTTTCAGCATTTTTTCGATCGGGGCAAAGCCGCTGCCCAGCTTCATGTTGGATGACGGATTGTGGACGGCACTGACGCCTTTTTCGGCCATCAGGGCGATGTCCTCGTCAGTCACCCATACGCAGTGCGCCGCGAAAGCCGGAAGGTCAAATGCGCCGAGATCCGCGAACCAGCGGGCAGGGGTCTTTCCGTATTTTTGAATGCATTCTTCGTGTTCTTTTCTGGTTTCGGAGAGGTGGATATGCATTCGTGTTCCCCTCTTCCGTGCCGCTTCGCTGTGCCCGCGGACGATCGTCTCCGTGCAGGTATATTCGGCATGGATGGAGTCATCGATCAGGATACGTC
The DNA here is from genome assembly GCA_902795255.1 of uncultured Chloroflexota bacterium. The sequence goes on along the minus strand of CADBKS010000312.1, from coordinate 776 downwards.
CGTCTCCGGCTCCATTATATTCTTCATAAAGCTCGGCGGCTTCCCGGGCGCGGACGTCTTTTTCATAGGTTTCGGATGGGTCAAAACACTGGACCGGCCGGGCTATGTTCGCTTTGATCCCCGCCTGCAGACAGGGCCCGATTGTCGAGCGGTTGATATAATACATATCCGAAAAGCTCGTCGTTCCTGTGGCAATCATTTCCAGCAGCGCGAGTTCTGAGGCTGCCTTCATGGTTTCCGGTGTGAAGCGGTCTTCTACCGGAAACATGTGATCAAAGAGCCATTCCTGCAGCGGAAGATCGCTCCCCAGTCCGCGCATCATGACCATCGCCGCATGACAGTGGGTATTGATCAGCCCCGGCATCAGCAGCTTGCGGCTGAAATCCCGGACTTCATCGAACTTTCCTTCCGGACGTGTTTTACCGATATAGCTGATCTTCGATCCTTCAACGGCAAGATATCCGTCTTTGATGTCAGAGAATCCGTTTTCTTCCGTCAGGAGAATATCTGCATGTTCAAATAAAATGCTCATTCTATCATCCTTTATTTGAGAGAAGACAGCCTGTGCTGTCGCGATACTTGTTTTGAATGATAAAAAGGCCCCATACGGGGCCATTTTTTCAATTGAGCGGCTTCAGATCTGCCAGCTGCTCAGATATTTTTCCTGGTCAGGCGTCAGGGTATCAATGGCGATCCCCATGCTTTCGAGTTTCATGCGGGCGACCTGGTCATCGATCTCGACCGGAACCGGCATCAGTTTCACCGGCAGTTCACCG
>CADBKS010000311.1:1033-3479 GCA_902795255.1 uncultured Chloroflexota bacterium | reverse complement strand
TGTCGTGGACGATATTTATATTTGTGCATCCGCGGCTCATAATATGACTCACCCGTACATAATGGCGGATACCTGTTATTGTTCCACTTTTTTATTTGCTGATACTTATTTACGGACACAACATTACGCCCTATGGACCGGGAGTCTGCTTTCTGAAGTTCAGACCAACTGTCCCGTCAACACCGGCATTTGTTTTTATTGTGAAAAGCTCATGGCGGTGCGTTATTAATGAAAAAAAACTCCGGCAAATCAATGCCGGAGTTTTAGTATTTACATCAATACCGGAATCAGCGGACAGCGATCGCGTTTTCAGGATCGTGGGCCGGGGCAAGAGCCGGATCAAAGATGTGGAAGTTGGTCATATCAATGGTCAGATTGACATCTTCACCGACCTTATAGCGGCTGCGCGGATCCACACGGGCGACAAACTGGGTATTGCCGGCCATGGCGTAGACAAAGATTTCGTTACCCATCAGTTCGGTAACTTCGACCTTCGCGGAGATCTCGGCTTTGACGATTCCCGGAGGGCAGAACTGCGGGTTGTGGATATTTTCAGGGCGGATACCGAAGATAACGTCCTTACCGGCCATCTTCGCGTAAACTTCGCGGCGGGCTTCCGGGATCTCGATGCGGAGAGCGTCGTTGACAACATAGGTCTTGCTGTCTTCGTTGACGATCTTGACATTGAAGAAGTTCATGGACGGGCTGCCGATGAAGCCGGCGACGAAGAGGTTCGCAGGATAATCGTACAGGGTCTGCGGGGTATCGAGCTGTTGGACATAACCTTTGTTCATAACAGCAATGCGGTCAGCCATGGTCATCGCTTCCACCTGGTCATGTGTAACATAGATGAAGGTGGTCTGGACACGCTGGTGCAGTTTGCTGATCTCGGAACGGGTCTGGACTCTCAGTTTCGCATCCAGGTTGGACAGCGGTTCATCAAAGAGGAAGACCTGCGGCTGGCGGACGATCGCACGGCCAAGGGCAACGCGCTGGCGCTGACCGCCGGAAAGTTCGCGGGGGCGGCGCTGGAGCAGACGTTCAAGGCCGAGGGATTCGGCTGCGGCGCGGACCTTGCGGTCGATTTCGTCTTTCGGAGTTTTGCGGAGTTTCAGACCGAAAGCCATGTTATCATACACGGTCATGTGCGGATACAGAGCATAGGACTGGAACACCATGGCAATGTCACGATCTTTCGGCGCGACATCGTTAACAACACGGTCACCGATGCGGATCTCGCCTTCAGTGATCTCTTCAAGGCCGGCAAGGCAGCGAAGAGCAGTGGATTTACCACAGCCGGACGGGCCAACCAGGACAAGGAACTCTTTGTCAGCGATCGGAATATTGATGTCTTTCAATACTTCAACGTCGCCAAATCGTTTTACAACATGATCGTAAGTGACACTTGCCATTATTATTATCCTCCATTTCGGCAAAGCATAGTGACTATATTATATCAACAGTTTTTATATATGTGAAGGGATGAATTTTTCCAATCTTAAAAATTGTTACAAATGTAAAGTGAAGTGTGACATTTGTCAACTTTTCGATCTGTGTGATGAAAGACTTCACACAATGATACAGAAATAAAGGAATAACTGAAACCATTTCCGCTAAGGTCTCCAAATACGTACAAGGCAGCTGACAGACAGTTCGTTTTTTACTGAGAGAATAAGACCGTGCGGTAAATCACGGGAAATCACGGGAAGTAAGCAGCACATTTAGTCCAAATGGCAGTATTGGGTGTTGACAAAGCGGAAAACCTGATTTAAAATAGAAGTAAAATTATCGAAAACGTTTTCGGTAAAATAATTTCCGCAGAGAGGTGTTATGAACAAAGATATCCAAACCGTCTTCTTTGATGTGGGAAATACGCTGCGCATTGTGCTTCCCGATAAGCCTTTCATTGAGGCAGCCGAGTCCGAATTAATGCGGCTTACAGAGACCACGGAAACCCATGACGCGTTTTTCGCAAAACTGGAAAGCCGTTGGAATGCATACCGGAAACTGGCCAAAACTTCTCTGATCGATGTTTCGGAAATGGAATTATGGATGCAGTATATGCTTCCCGATTATGACCCTGAACTGATCGCCGCGCATGCCAGCCGGCTGACCCGTCTGTGGCGTGACCATGACGGCCGCCGCGTGGCACGTCCCGACGTTCGTGAGACCCTTGAAGGGCTTGACCGGATGGGATACACGATGGGCATCATTGCCAATACGGTCACGGAAACCGAGATCCCGGACTGGATGGTCACGGACCATGTAGCACATTATTTCAAAACCACGATCCTTTCATCCAAAGTCCGTCTCCGCAAACCGGATCCGGAAATTTATTATCTTGCCTGCCGCTGCATTGGCACAAAGCCCGAAAACTGCGCATATGTTGGCGATAACCCGGTCCGGGACGTCGAGGGCACCCAGGCAGCAGGCTTCGGCATGATGA
>CADBKS010000311.1:0-1008 GCA_902795255.1 uncultured Chloroflexota bacterium | reverse complement strand
ATCCGTATCGACGAACCTGATACCCTGAATAAGGAAAAAGCCACGGGCAAAGAGTTCACTCCCGATTATGTTATTACGCAGCTGTCGGATCTGCTGAAGATCCTGCCGGACAGGAAAGGAAAACAGGCATGAACGAAAATATCACTTCGATCGTATTCGACCTTGGCGGTACGCTGCGCATCGCGCTGAAAGATGAAGAATGGATGCGGCAGGGCAGGATCCATCTCGCGGAACTCGCGGGAACCGATCTGCCGTTCGAAGAATTCTATCAGCTGATCGAAGAGCGCTACGCAAAATACCGTGAATGGGCCCTTGCTGAAAATAAAGAAGCCAACGACGCGGATCTCTGGGGCAAATGGGTTCTTTATGATTATCCGCAGGAGCGGATCCTGGCCAATGCCCATCAGCTTTCTTATGAGTACCGGCAGTCCAAGGGCCGCCGTGTCGTCGTCGATCACGGGGTGGAAGTGCTTCGGGAACTGCATAAACGCGGGTACCGTCTGGCCATCATCAGCAACCTGATCGGGGAGACCGAAGTGCCTGAATGGCTGGAAGCGGACGGGTTGACAGACCTGTTTGATTCCGTCATTCTTTCCCCGGTTTGCGGCCTGCGGAAACCGGATCCGGAAATCTATCGGGTCTGCTGCCGCGAAATGGGGATCGACCCCGCAACGATGGCTTCGATCGCCGACAACCAGGGCCGTGACATAACCGGTGCCCGTGAAGCCGGCATCGGCTGCTGCGTGCTCTTCCGCTCTCCCGAAAAGAAACATCCGGTAGAACCGGACGGTGAAAATCCCCCGGATTTCGTTGTGGACGATTTCCGCGAACTTCTGGATATCTTTCCCCCGAAGGAGGCCTGAATGAATACGGATATTCGAGCGATCTATCTGGATCTCGGCGACACTTTCCGAATCATCAAAGAAGAACCGGATTATATTCTGGATGCAAAACGGAAGATCGCTGAAATGTGCGGCACGGATATGGATCCGGTCGCATTTTACGATG
>CADBKS010000310.1 GCA_902795255.1 uncultured Chloroflexota bacterium | reverse complement strand
CCTTGTCTGGAATGACGTATCCGATCATAGTTCTTGTATCCTGTCCCGGTACATCTTACGACAGATCCGGGGAATTTGCAAACGACGGGGCGTTTTTCAGACTGACGTGGACGGGCGTTCCGCAAATCGTGCATTTCTTGTTCAAAATGGTAAGCGGCTACCGTTCTGAGCGAAAAAGTCCTTCGCAACGGTAGCGACAGTCGCTTGGCGATCTAGGGAACAGGATAAGAAGTACTATCTTGCTGGATGATGGCGAATCGGCAAATTTGTTTGCTCTCCGGCACGATTACTTGATCTGGCCCTTACCATTAATTTGAAGAAATGCGCTCAAAACGGTAGGGAGCTACCATTCCAAGAAGAAAATCCTCTTTCGGCGGTAGCGGTGTGTGAAGATGCCGATCTTTGGTCATTGGTCATCTGTGATGAAATGCGAATAGCCCGCTGTTTCACATCATACCGTGAAAATGGTATACTATCGGTATGGAGAGAGAACGTATTCGCGACAAGTTCATAGAGCGGGGGCGGCCCGTCCTGCAAAGGCTGGAGAGCGCAGGTTTCGAAGCCTGGCTGGTGGGCGGCTGCGTGCGGGAGACCCTCCGGGCGGAAGCGGGCCAGACCGATAGACTAACGTCGACGGACATCGATATTACGACTGACGCCCTGCCGTCGACGGACATCGATATTACGACCAACGCCCTGCCGGAGGAGATCTGCCAGGTATTTTCGGATCTGCAGGTGATCGGGACAGGTCTGAAGCATGGGACAGTGACTGTGCTGCTGCCACCTGAACTGCCGGCGGCGCCGCGTGGAATCCCGATCGAGATCACGACCTACCGGGTGGACGGTGCTTATTCCGACGGCCGCCATCCGGATCAGGTCCGTTTTGTCACGTCTTTGACCGAGGACCTGCGTCGCAGAGACTTCACCGTGAACGCCATGGCCATGGATCAGAGAGGGGAGATCGCGGACCCCTTCGGAGGACAGGCAGATCTGAACGTGGGGATCATCCGGGCAGTCGGTGATCCGGACACCCGTTTCCGGGAGGACGGACTGCGGATCCTGCGGGCGCTGCGGTTCGCGGCAGTGCTGGATTATGAGATCGAACCGGAGACGGAGGCAGCCCTCAGGCGGTGCGCGCCTCTTCTAAAGGGGATCTCTGCCGAGCGGATCTTCGTGGAGCTCAAAAAGCTGGTCTGCGGCAAAGCTGCCGGACGGGTGGTCCGCCGCTACATAGATATCCTATCGGTCGTCATCCCGCAGATGATGCCGATGAAAGGGTTCGAACAGAACAATCCCTACCATAAATATAATGTGCTGGAGCACTGCGTCCGGGCGATGGAAGCCGTGCGGCCGGTCGCGCCGGAACCTGCGGGTGGAGCGGACATGGAGACCGGCCCGGAGCAGGCACAGCCCGGTGAACCGGAATCGGTTCGGGCGAGCGACCCCAAAAACGCGGCGCCGGAAGACTGCATGAAGCTGGCGGCGCTGCTCCACGACATCGGAAAGCCGGAGGTCTATTCTTTGGACGAGAACGGCATCGGTCATTTCTACGGACATCCCGAGGCCGGCGCGAAGATCGTCCGGCAGATCATGGAACAGCTAAAAGCAGACCGCACCACATCTGAACGGATGGAAACGCTGATCCGCCATCACGACATGATATTTCAGGAAGACGACCGGCTCCTTAAACGGTGGATGAACCGGTACGGGCCGCAGGTCCTTCTGGAGATCCTGGAGATCAAGAGGGCGGATAACATTGCCACCGGCAATGTGTCTCAGGAGTTGCTGGACAAGTTTGACCGCATAGAAAAACAGATCCGTCAGCTGATCCGGGACAAAGCCTGTTTCAGCATCAGGGATCTGAAAATAAACGGAAAGGATCTGATCGGGGCCGGCGTACCTGAGGGCCCGCAGATCGGAAGGATCCTCAGTGATCTGCTCGAAGAGGTCATCGACGGAGCGTGCCCCAATGAACGGGACGCGCTGATGGCGCGGGCCGAGGCGCTGCGGCGCACGGATTAAATTTTAGAGCCCGATCTTAAGCAGTTCCACGAACTGTTTGGCGGTGCGCGGGCTGCGGCCGTTTCTGCGGATGGCATGGGCCTCGGCCCGGCGGACCAGCTCCTCATCCGGCAGATCCACACCATACTCAGCCGCCAGCGAGCGGACGATGTCCAGATATTCGTCTTTGGACGGCTTGCTGAAAGTGATGGTCAGCCCGAACCGGGCAGCCAAACTCATGGTCTCCTGCATCGTATCGTTGACGTGCAGCTCATCGCCCGTGCGGTCGCCGAAAGTTTCCTTTACCAGATGGCGCCGGTTGCTGGTGGCGTAGATGACGGTGTTCCCGCCGCATCCGGCTACGCTGCCCTCCAGGGTCGCCTTCAGGGCGGAAAAATGATCGTCGTTGCCGGAAAAGCTCAGATCGTCGATGAAGAGGATGAACTTCAG
>CADBKS010000309.1 GCA_902795255.1 uncultured Chloroflexota bacterium | reverse complement strand
AACGTTGATTTGCCGCAGCGGCGAATGCCCGTGATCACCTTGATCAGTTCGGTGTCATGATAGAACCCGCGTATCTTTTCAAGATAGTTATCCCTTTTATACAAACGCATGGATAAAGCACCTCTTCTCTGACGGTTACATGTAAGAGCTTTGCGATCCGGTCACAATGCTCTGCAGGGTGCGGGACCCGTCAGCCGTGTATTTGCGAAAGTTCTTCCCCGCACCCGTTTTTCGGGGGCTGCCGCCCCATACCCCGCCTGACCGTTGTCCGGGCTCCCAACAGGACCTGCACGTAATTGCGGCGGTCACCCTTATTATATCGTTATCCGGCAGTTAAAGGGGTAAATTTTTAAAAATGATCATAAGTTTCCCCTTTAACTGCCGGATAATAATGTTTCTTCCGCTTTCGGATCTCAGCGGTCCGCTTTTGAAGGAAGGGTCATCATCCTATTGGGCTCAGTCTATATCCTGCCGGGGAACTTTGACTGTACCCCGTATTTCCGTTTTGGATGATCCTGCGGCATTCATCTGAACTTTCCGCTGTTTCCCCGGATCATCCCTCCTGCTGCAGATCCGGTTTTATCGTCAGCTCCGGAAAGCTCAGCAGCCTGTCCCGGTAATATTCGTACTGCTTCTGTCGAGCTTCGATCTCGGCGGGAAGGCCGCTGCTCAGGTCGTTACAGATGGATTCAAAATTATTAAGAATTCTTATCACTTGTTTTTGTGTTTCAATAGGAAGAACAGGAACTTTTGCTCCGGCTATATTATCGTTATATAATCTTGCTATTGTTCCACCGGTTGATACTTTCCAAGGGTTGGTCTGATACCAATAATATAAAAATTGATTTAAAACCAGTGATTCATCATTTGCTATCCAAACAATATTTGAATCTTGGAAATATGCCGGTTCACCATCAAAAATCACTGCACGTCCGATTGTTCCTGCAGCAGAAATCAAAATATCACCCTTTTTCGGATATGAATATTGGCTGCGATATTTTTCAAAAGTCTCTTTTGATATATAAGCATCAGCCGTTTTCCCAAATGTACCTATTTTGTAAAATGGAATATCACCATCAATTGATGTCTCATTTTTCATTATCCGTTTACACATGGAAACCTTACCTATGTCTCCCAAAGTTTTCCATATTATCTCCGAAGAAAAGGATAGTAAAACTTTCCGATAATACTCATATTGCTTACGGCGAGCTGTAAGCTCTGCTGTAAGCTCTGCTGTAAGCTCCGTGAAATTGTCCAGGATCCGGACAATTTCACGCTGCACCTCCAGTGGAGGTACAGGTACTTTAATATTATTTAATTTATCAGGGGTAACTTCAATTACTTTTGTGCCATGTGCAATTTTTCGTTTCTGCTCAAAAAACATTGATGAATGGAAATAATAAGCCAAAAATTTTGCGTTTTGGTCATGACTGATAATTGCGGTATGTCCGCTGACTGCAACATCATCATTTCCAAGCCATACAACGCACTTACAGACATCTTCAACATTTTCGCTTGTAACAGCCATAATAATATCATTCGTTTTGGCTTTCTTTTGTCGCTCGGCAACAATATCATCGATGAAAGTCAGTGCTTTATCCGTAAATAAACCATATTGAGTATATATCTGTCCGTAATGAATACAAGGAAAACCAATTTCACAGAAGTCCTTTTTCTGGAAATTTCCTCCTCTTGATATAGATGCAATCTCACCTAAAGATTTATACTCCACCCCATCCGGGCAGAGTTCTGTGATCAGATCATTCAGCCTGCTCATGCGTCCTCCCCGCCTTCGATCTCCGCAATGATCTTATCGATCTCATCCCGCAGGACCTGCTCCCGGGCCACGATCTCCCGGATCTTCGCATTCAGCTCGGTAATGTCGACCTTTTCCCGGGTGTCCTTCTGCTCCACGTAAGTGCTGACAGACAGGTTGTAATCCTGCGCTTTGATCTCCTCATAGGGGACAAGCCGGGTGAAATGTTCGATATCCTCCCGTTTCGTGAAGGCCTCCACGATGCGGCGGATGTTTTCATCGGTCAGCCTGTTGTTGTTCGTCACCTTGACAAATTCAGCGGAGGCATCAATAAAGAGCACGCTGCTGTCATTGCGGTTCTTTTTCAGCACCATGATGCAGGTGGCGATGGACGTACCGAAAAAGAGGTTGGACGGCAGCTGGATGATGCAGTCGATAAAGTTATTGTCGATCAGGTACTGGCGGATCTTCTGCTCCGCCCCGCCCCGGTACATGATGCCCGGGAAGCAGACGATGGCGGCCGTCCCGCTGGGAGAGAGCCAGGACAGGGAATGCATGATGAAGGCAAGGTCCGCCTTGGATTTCGGCGCCAGCACCCCCGCGGGTGAAAAACGCGGATCGTTGATCAGGATCGGGTCGTCATCGCCGGACCACTTGATGGAATAGGGAAGAAATCAATAGTTGGAAGATGTGTAATTTGTCAGTTTCTCGTAATCTGGCACTTAATTCCGCGAAATCAATGCTACAGCTTAATTACACAC
>CADBKS010000308.1 GCA_902795255.1 uncultured Chloroflexota bacterium | reverse complement strand
TCGGCCGGTGCGGATTCCCTGTTTTCGGTTTTGTTTTCTTCAGTCATAGCAAATCTGGCTCCTTTGTTTCAGGCTGTGTTGTGCTTCCCCGGCCGGAACGGCCCGTTGGTTCCTTTCTTTATTCCACCCATTCCAGTTCGAAATCGTCGCCGATGATCACGGTGTCGCCGTTCTCGACCCCTTCATCCCGCAGCGCGTCTTCAATGCCGAGGGTGCGCATCAGGTTCTGGAAGCGCCGCAGGGACCCCGGGTGTTCCCAGAAGGTCATCTTGGCTGCCCGTTCAATGGCCGTGCCGCGGACAACATAATCACCCATATCATTGCGGCTGATGGTGAACTGCCGCGGGTCGTCTTCCGGTGTGTAAAGCGGCAGCGTCTCCTCTTCATCCGGTTCCTCGGCCGGCGCGTTCTGTACCAGTTCGTAAAGTTTCCAGAGGATCGGCCGGATATTCTCGCGGCCGGCAGCCGACATGTTCATGGCTTCGTATCCGCGGGATTTCAGCTGCTCTTCGATCTCCGGCCAGCGTTCGGCTGCTTCCGGAATATCCATTTTGTTGTAAACCACCAGCTGGGTCTTGTCCCCGAGTTTTGCGTCAAACAGGGCCATTTCCTGGTTGATCTGGTCAAAGTCAGCGATCGGGTCTTCGGACTCCCCGTTGAGCACGTGCAGGATCACACGGGTCCGCTGGATATGTCTCAGGAAGGAATCTCCGAGCCCGACCCCCATATGTGCCCCCTCGATCAGCCCGGGAACGTCCGAAAGGACGATGGAGTGATCCGCGTCCAGTTCCGCAACGCCCAGATTCGGTTCAAGGGTGGTGAAAGGGTAATTGGCGATTTTCGGCGTGGCGTTTGTCGCGGCAGCCAGAAAACTGGATTTCCCGGCGTTTGGTACCCCGACGATGCCGACATCCGCGATCAGTTTCAGTTCCAGTGCCAGGTTCTTTTCTTCATAAGGTTCGCCTTTTTCGGCGGTGCGGGGAGCCTGGTTGGAGGGCGAAACGAAATGGGTGTTGCCGCGTCCTCCGCGTCCGCCTTTACAGACGATCAGCTCCTGCCCGTCATGGGTCAGGTCGCCGAGCAGCGCGCCGGTCTCTTTTTCGCGGACGATCGTTCCCGCAGGAACCAGGACAATGGTGTTTTCCGCCGAACGGCCGGTCATGTTGTTGATCCCGCCCTTTTCGCCGTCTTTGGCGATATAGCGGGTCTTGTGCCGGAATGATGCCAGCGTGTTCATGCGCCGGTCGACCTTCAGGATCAGGTCGCCGCCGTGTCCGCCGTCACCGCCGTCCGGGCCGCCCCGGGCAACAAATTTTTCCCTGTGGAAGTGCATAAAACCGTCTCCGCCTTTGCCGGAACGGACATAGATCTCTGCTTCATCGATAAACATGGTTTATTTCCTCGTTTTAAGTTCGTCCCGGTTCCTGAGTCCGCCTCTTATGCGGCAGGAAGCGGATCATCAGTTCATGACGTAAAAAATTCACCGTATGGGACGGCTTTTGTGCTGTATGTGCTCATGTCCGGGCCGTAAATGGCAGCCGTAAGAGCGTTTTGATTTGATGCGTACCGGATGCCGTGTGTCGGCATCAGCCGGTCTGTTTGTTTTTCCGTTTTTATTTTATCATAAGAATAATCGGTTTATTTCATGGCAGTACTGACGGAGCGGCCGGGGACTCCGGCTGGTTTGATTAAAAATATAAAAGATTTCCCCGCAGCGGTGGTTTCTCCGGCATTTTCAAGTAAAATAGAATCATGGCAGAAATTGAAATTGGTGCAGCAGAATTAGAAGAATATCCTCAGATCGCCGCTATGGACCTGAGTTTTGAGAGCGATTACGTCTGGAAGACCCAGACGCTGGAGGAATATGAAAGCTTTGAATCCAGCTTTCAGCGGATCCGCCTGCCGAAGACGATCCGTGTTTCCTTTCAGGCATACAGTTCGGCAAATCTGGAAACACTGATCCGGAACCGTGAGATCCTTTCCGTCCGCTATGACGACCGTGTGATTGGTTATGTGCGCCTGGAGCGGGATGAGACCGTGAACCGCCTGATGCTGAAGACCGGCGGGATCATGCCGGAGTACCGGAACAAGGGCGTCGGTTCAGTCCTGCTCGATCAGGTCACGGAGATCGCCCGCCACAACGGTCTGCGGAGCATTGTCTGTATGGTGCAGGCTAAAAATGACCCGGCGATCCATTTTCTGCTTTCGCACGGGTTTGTCTTCTGCGGCTATCAGGAATTCTTCTTCCGGAATATGGAGATCGGACTGTTCTTTTCCAAAAACGTCCGGTAGTGATTCAGAATGGTCTATCTGGTTCCAATTCTTCGGGCCTTAAGCGAGGTGCTGGCGGCGGCTGTCGCCATGACGGCCTTTTCCGTGTTCCTGTTCTCGCTGCAGTTCCTGCGGCGGAGGCAGAAACTGGCTGCGGCAGCAGTCCCGCTGCTGCTGTGTGTCACCCTCATTTACAGTGCTGACGCGCTGGAGACGATGGCCAGAGCCGGGACGATGCCGTCCACGGTGCCGTCCAGAT
>CADBKS010000307.1 GCA_902795255.1 uncultured Chloroflexota bacterium | reverse complement strand
CGGCTGTCAGATCCGCATTCAGCGCACCGTAGGCGATCGTCGTAGAGCCGATGAAAACACGCGTGGCTTTCCCCAGAAAGTGCAGGCTCATGCAGTTGCTCTCCAGCCGGTTCGGGGTTTCCGCACCATAACAGCATTCGGCAAACACGATCCGCGGTGTATTCTGGATATTCGCGACATTGCTGATCTCCAGCGCGGTCGGGATGCGCGGTCCGGAGGAAGTATCGTTATTCTTCTTCTGCCCGTACCAGTTCGGCTGCCCCTTGATGCCATGCAGATTGAAATAGGCAAAATCGCAGCTGTCAAAGGCTGAGAGCGGGAAATTTGAGGAAGTCGTCGCGGGAGAGACCGAAAGCGAAGATGTATCCGAAATCGTTTTATAAACGATCGTGGAAGGCGTGATCCAGGCAGCGCAGGTATAACCGAAGCACTTTCCGGTCTTTTTCGCGGTTTTTGCGCCGGATTTCTTTTTGCTGAGGTCCGTTTTCTGCGTGCTGTAGCGCAGAATATGATAATCCTGGATATTCCGCAGCTGTTCCAGCAGCAGACCGGGATCCTTGGAACCGTCACCGGGGATCCTGCCGACCGGCCACTGCATCTCATAGCAGCGGTCGCTGTCAACAGCACCGTACGGCGCGTCCGACGGCACATTCGTATCGCTGTCACCTGTCGGGTTCTTCAGACTGAAAAACGGCACGACGTCATCCCCGCCCACGATCAGCAGGGCGCCGATCATTTGCCCGTTTTCCTTCAGGTTCGTATCCAGTTTGACCAGCGCCTGATGGATCTGCTTTGCGGTCGGGCCGGATTTGCCGACAGTCGTGTACTCATCCGGATAGTAAACCTGCGCGCTCCAGCCCTTGCGGTTGGAAACCGCTTCGGCCACGGCATGCATTTCATTATTGATAAAATCCTTATTATTTGCACCGTATTTACGGTTCAGTCCGGAGACAGAAGAGATAATGACGTAAACCGGCTTTCTGGAGTCAGCGTCCTCGGCCTTCAGTCTGTAAACATATTCTCCGATAGGCAGTTTGTCGCTTTTCGTCCGTTTGATCAGTGAACCGCCGAACAATCCGCCTTTCCCGGCAATAACGGTGGAATCCGGGAGCTTCATGCGCTCCTCACCGAAAAGCTGTTTATCCTGCCGCGTTTCACGGACAGGAGGGGCTGCAGTTTCTGAAGATTTCGCGGGAGTCTCTTCCGCTGCGGGAACCGGTTCAGCATCATTTTCAGCTTCGGAACGCTCCTCCGCAGCAGGCTGGACAGCCGGCTGGTACCGGGAAAGCAGTTCCACATCATTCTCATCGACCAGGAAAGTAAGGTTTTCCAGACCGGCCAGTCTGACAATATCGACCGGCAGACGCAGGTCGTCAGCTTCCATTTTCAGCAGACCGGGATCGACCCAGAGATTTTCATACGGATTGGCCGCAGGCCAGATCCTTTTCCCGACCTGTCCCGTCACATCTGCGTTCACCGCGCTCTGGATGATCGCCATCCCCTCATCATCCCTGCCCATCTGGTTCAGGATATGTCCGAGGATCAGTTTAAACTGGATCGTCTTCGGCCAGCGCCGGAAGTAAATATTCAGGATCCTGCAGTTTGAGTTCCGGTCATCATCATTGAGCAGCAGCTTGGCATTTGAGACAGCTGTCAGAATGTCAAACTCATCGTTCTCAACCGTGAGATCTTCCTGTTTTTCCCGGCCCTTTTTGGAAAAGAGCGCTTTGAGCCCTTTTTCCTTTTTGTCATCACCCACCTGAAGCTTCCGGGCACGGTATTCAGCCAGTTTCCGGTCTGAGCTCAGATCCGGATAAAGGACCGCAAGCAGGCCCCAGACCTCATAAAATTCCGGGTCTTCGGAAACGATCAGTTCACAGAGACGGATCGCGCTCTCGAATTCATTTAATTTATACAGAATGATCGCCAGGCGGTAGCGGATCCAGAGATCATTCGGGAAACGGTGAAGCCAGGAGACCAGGATCTTTTTAGCCTCTTCGTACTGTTCCAGCTGATAGGCTGCGTTGGATAAGGTAATGATTTGATTGCGATTGATTTGATTCATACCACAGCTCCGGAATCAAATGAGATTTTTGAACAGTGCCAGGCCGCCGCTCACCAGCGCGATTCCGATAATGATCATCGTCAGTCCGATCCCTCTTTCCGTCTTGACCAGTTCCGTCATTTCCTTAACGAGAAAAGACGCGGACTGCAGCGAGTTGCCGACATCCGTCAGAAGGCCCTTTTTTGCCAGTTTGGCGGCTTCTTCCGTCACTTCTTCAAGCTCTTTGGAGAGTGCTTTCCGCGCAAGAATGATCAGTCCGATGATCAGGCTCAGAAAGCCGATAAGAAGCAAAAGGAACGCGCTGAGGATGATAATGTTCATGGGTCTGTTACCCCCTAATAGCTGTTTTCAGCGATTTCATGGTTGATATCGCACAGTTCGATCGTATCGCCAAGGCAGAAAATGCAGGCCCGTTCGATCACATTGCGCAGCTCGCGGATGTTGCCGGGCCAGCTGTATTTCTGG
>CADBKS010000306.1 GCA_902795255.1 uncultured Chloroflexota bacterium | reverse complement strand
GGAAATTCATTTACTTTCAAAAAAGCGGAGCCTTCTTCCGACAGGATCGCTGTGGTGACTTATGCAAATGATGACCCGGATCTGAAAATGAAGCTTCAGCTGGAGGATTATCGGGACCTGATGAAAAAACGCGGCTGGAAGATGATCTGCGCGGGGAAACCGGAAGATATCTTTGATTCAAAGCGGCATGTTTTTCTGGAGACGGATGATCCGGAGATCCCCTTCCCGAAGACAAATCCGGATCTTGCGGAGAAAGCGCGGAAAAATGAGGTCCGGTCCTGTTTCCGCTGTGCGGTCATGCTGCTTCTGCTTCTCGGTTTTGCGATTTTTTTTGTCGGCCATGATCCGGATGTTTTTCTGAGTTCGGCACATATCATGATCCCTTTTGCTGCAGGGACTGTTTTCTGGATCCTTTCCCTCTGCCGGCTGATCCGCGGGGCGGTAACGGTACGGAGAAAAGAGCAGTGTGAATGCGGATTCCGGAATTATCTGGCTGTTGACAGCGCGGTGCTTTTCTGTCTGATCGCTGTTTTTTCCCTGCTCGCGGCGCTGCTGCTGGATCTGTATCTGTTTCCGGACACTTCGAAGGCGCTTGTGTTCGGGGATCAGCAGATCACCGTATATCAGGACAAACTGCCGCTTCGGCTGGAGGATCTTTCGCTTCCCGCAAAAGGTATGTTCCGCAGTTCCAGGCTGACGAAGCGGAAAAGCTTTCTGATGTCATCGGTTTACGGGGCCGATCAGAGCTTTTCGGATCCGAAAGGTACTTCGGATCTCAGCCTTCTTTCCTATACGGTGCTTCGCAGCCCGGTCCCGAAACTTCTTGAGATGGCGTCTGCCAGAAAGGGTGCCGGACTCTTTTTCAGTGAAGAACTGACAGCAAAATGGCAGAGTTCCGGTGTAAACACTGATGGGGCTCACAGACTGCTGGCTTATTATCCTGATGCAGTCCTGTATCTGGCATCCTCGGCGGATCTGAACGAGATCGATCCTGCCCCTGTACTGCGGATCCTGCTCGGGAAGTAACGCGAGCCTCTGCCGTTAGCGGTGATTTCCGGCGGCAGTTTCCGCCGTCATGTACGTTCCTTAATAAAAAGTGCATGATTTTTAAAAATCCGATTGACAAGCGAAATGTTTTATGTATAATAATAAAGGTTTTGAAACGGGTCCCCGTGGAGAAACTTATTTAAGCCAACTTCCCCTTGAACCGGCGGGTTTCGCGGGTGAAAAGGTGAAGTGAAGATTGGAGAAAAAGGAATGAAATACGCAATCGTTGAAAGCGGCGGTAAGCAGTACAAAGCCGTCGAAGGTTCAGACATCGTCGTGGACCGCCTGATTGACGCAGAACCCGGCAAGAAGGTCAATCTGAATGAAGTTCTGCTCTTCGTAAACGACGACGCTGTTTCCGTCGGTGCTCCCTATGTCAAGGGTGCTTCCGTGGAAGGTACTGTTGTCGGTGAAGTTAAGGGCCCGAAAATTACTGTTTTCAAATATCGCCCGAAGAAGCATTTCCGTGTGAAGACCGGCCATCGCCAGGTTTACACTTGCATCAAGGTTGAATCTATTAAGGGGTAATGAGATATGGCACACAAGAAGGGTGGCGGTTCAAGCCGCAATGGTCGTGATTCGAATTCACAGCGCCTGGGCGTAAAACGCTTCGGCGGTCAGTCTGTTCTTTCCGGAACCATCCTGGTTCGTCAGCACGGCACTAAAATTAAGCCGGGTAAGAACGTCGGTGTAGGCAGCGATTATACTCTGTTCGCTACTGCCGCGGGTACGGTTGCTTTCGAAACCCTCCCGACCGGTCAGAAGCGCGTCAATATCGTTCCTGCAGCTGAGGAATAAATTTTGAGCCCGTCCGTTTCTCAAAGTGACATGAGAAACGAATCGCGAAAGGAAGATACGTAAAATGAAAAAAAATACCCATCCGACTTATTATTACGATGCGAAGGTGACCTGCGCATGCGGTAATACCTGGACTACGGGTTCAATCAAGAAAGAGATCCGCACTGAAGTCTGCTCCAAGTGCCATCCGTTCTTCACCGGTCAGCAGCAGCGTCTGCTCGATATGGAAGGACAGGTCGATCGCTTCTATCGCCGTCTGCAGGCCCGTCAGGATTTCCTGGCTGAAAAACAGTCCCGCGAAGAAGGCAAAAATGTCAACAACATTAAGATCGCTGATCTCGAACTGAACAGCCTCAGTGTTCACGCCTGGAACAAACTCGGTTTTGAAAAGGCTTCCGATGTTCTTGCCGCCCTGGCAAATGGCGACAAGGCACTCCTCGACCTCGAGGGTATCGGCCAGTCCCGTCTGATCGAGATCAAAAAAGCCATGCGCGCCAAGGGTATCGAAGTCCCCGGCAGCGAAGACTAAGCTGAAATCGTCAGCAAACAAAAAAGCTCCCGCAAGGGAGCTTTTTTGTTTGCCGGGAAAGAATAATGTTCCGAAAGGGCCGCGGATCCGCTTTATGTATGCCAGGTCCTCTGAAATTTCCTGAAGCCCCGCCCGGGTCTGCGGCTGCCGGACCATGACGGAC
>CADBKS010000305.1 GCA_902795255.1 uncultured Chloroflexota bacterium | reverse complement strand
CCTGGTGTCGGACAAGTTCGTGGGGACTGCCGCCTGCAAGATGGTGCTGATTGAGCTTGGACCCCTGCTGACGGCCATCGTGCTGGCGGGCCGTGTAGGGAGCGCCGTGGCCGCAGAACTGGGCTCCATGAAGGAGAAAGAGGAACTGATGGCGAGACTCCTGATCGTTTTGGATGCTTTCCCGTCAGTGGCATTACTGACGCCCTATATCCTGCTTTTGACTACGCTGCGCCTGACGAACAAGCTCATAGGCGTGATACTGCTGAAAGTTGCGATCTATCTGCCGGGCGCGGTCTGGCTGATGAAAGGATTTTTTGATCATATCAACTGGGATATTGAATGGGCGGCGATTGTAGACGGAGCGTCTCGCTTTAAAACTTTCCTGCGCATTATTGTTCCCGCAGCCTCTCCGGGAATCTCCGTGATTCTTGTGAATTCATTTTTGAGCGGCTGGGGAGAATATATTCTTATCAACATCTTCATTTACGGAAAGACCACGACGATGTCGAGCATCCTCGGGAGGATGTTTGACTGGGAAAGTATGAGTTATCTGGTGGATCGCGGAATGCTTGCGGCCGGATGCGTAACCTATATTGTGCCCATCATCGTTGTGTTTGCCATGGCACAGAAAACATTACTGAAAGTAAATCAGGGAGGATCCAAGCAATGAGTGAGCCTATGATCCGATTGGAAAATGTCGGAAAATCCTACGACGGAGGAAAAACCTTTGCGGTCAGGAATATCAATCTGACGATTGAAAGAGGAGAGTTCGTAGCGCTTCTCGGTCCTTCCGGATGCGGGAAATCAACTACGCTGATGATGCTTTGCGGGCTGTACCGGCCTACGGAAGGCAGCATCTATTTCAATGGCAGGTATGTAAACAATGTGCTTCCGAAAGACCGTAATATTGGTATGGTTTTTCAGAGCTATGCGCTTTATCCGAATATGACGATCTTTGACAATATCGCTTTCCCATTACGTCAGATGAAACTGAAAAAGAATGAAATCCGGGAAAAGGTCGAACGAGTTGCCGAGATTGTGAAGATTCCGGAATACCTGAAGCGCATGCCGGCCCAGCTTTCCGGCGGTCAGCAGCAGCGTGTCGCAATGTGCCGGGCGCTTGTCAAGGATCCGGACATCTTGCTTTTGGACGAACCTATGTCTAATCTGGACGCACGGCTGAAACTGGAAATCAGGGATGAGATCAAAAAACTTCAGGAACGGCTTGGAGTTACTTCTATTATTGTGACCCATGACCAGGAAGAAGCAATGGCGATTTCGTCGAATATCGCGGTGATTGATCAGGGAGCCTTGCAGCAGTTTGATCAGCCTGATATCCTTTATTCTCATCCCAAAAACCTTTTTGTGGCTTCGTTTATCGGTAATCCGCCCATGAATTTTATCGAGGGAAAATTGGAACGGGATAATGAAGGATACCGCTGCATAACGGAAGGCGGGGCTCTTTTGATTCCCGGAAACCGCCTTGAAACTGGTGATTTTGATGGAAGAAAAGTAGTCCTGGGAATCAGGCCACACAATTTTGTGCTTGCAGATTCTCCTGATAATGCACTGACACTCCATACGGATTATATCGAGCATCTTGGCAAGGAATACCTGTTCCGCTGTTATATGGGAGATGCGAAGCTCCGAGTGATCACACCTGTAAGCGTGAAAAATAATTCTGAGGATGTGCTGTATGTCCGCCCGGAATATGACTTTGTCAGTGTGTTCGATAGGGAAAAGCAAAATATAATTTCTGTATAGGTATTGCAAAATGGATAAATTCCTGTCTTGCAGATAAAGGGGTGAATTATGGAAATGACAATGCGCTGGTACGGCAGAGACTATGACACCGTGACGCTGAAACAGATCCGACAAACGGCCTATGTCACAGGGATAATCACAACATTGTACGGAAAAGCTGCCGGTGAGATATGGACACGGGATGAGATTCGTGCTCTGAAAAAAGAAGTCGAAGAATCCGGACTGCATATTTCGGGTATTGAAAGCGTCAACATCCATGATGATATCAAGACGGGAAAAGGAAATCGGGATCTTTATATTGAAAACTATATCCGGACGCTTGAAAATCTCGGAAAAGAGGACATCCATCTGGTGTGTTACAATTTCATGCCGGTTTTTGACTGGACCAGGACGGAGCTCGCAAGAGTTCGGAAAGACGGCTCAACCGTTCTTGCCTATACCCAGAAGGCGATTGATCAGCTGATACCGGAAAAGATGTTTGAATCTATTTCCGCGGATATGAACGGAACGGTCATGCCGGGTTGGGAACCGGAAAGACTGGCGCATGTAAGGGAGCTTTTTGAACTTTACAGCGATATAGATGCTGAAAAGCTATTTGAAAATCTTGTATACTTCTTGAAAAAGATCATGCCTGTCTGTAATCAGTACGATATCCGTATGGCAATCCATCCGGATGATCCCGCATGGCCGGTGTTCGGGCTTCCCCGGATTATCACCAGCAAAGAGAACATCCTGAGAATGATCGCTGCAGTCGATGATGTTCATAACGGCGTGACCTTCTGTTCCGG
>CADBKS010000304.1 GCA_902795255.1 uncultured Chloroflexota bacterium | reverse complement strand
TTCCGGTCGTAAATAAAATAGTCATCCGAGACACCGTAGGAACGGACGGTCGAACGCAGATACTGCCCGATGTCATGGGAAGGCAGACGGGAAATGATGCCGGTGTGCAGGCCGAGCAGCGCTCCGCCGACGGCAACATTGAGTTCCGCCCCGCCGACGTTTTTTTCAAACACATCGGAGCGGGCCAGGCGTTCATTTCCGGGCGGCGAAAGCCGGAGCAGCAGCTGCCCGAGGGTGATCAGGTCAAAGATACGTTTGGAAAAATGCATCGTCGTACCTCCTCTTGAATAACTGCAGGGTGATGTGTTCGCATATACCTGAATTATACCCGAACAGCGGCATGAAAAAAAAGACCGGCTCCCCGGCGGCTCATTGAGCCCGATCCCGGGGAACCGGTTCATAAAATCTGTGACTTTCCGCCGAAAAGTGCAGCTTAGAAATCGGCGATGCGCATTCCGTCAAAGGCGACATCGACCTGCGGTCCGACCAGGTCCCGCATAGTCTGCTGCAGTTCCACATGGTTCAGGCCGCCCTTGTGGCCGATATGCGTCATGTAGATCTCGGTCCGGTCGGAGACGACGCCGTCTTTGCGGAAGCGTTCGATCATTTCCGCTGCATGGGCACAGGTCAGGTGTCCGGAATCGCGGCTGATTTCCGCGGCTCCGAAGGAACATTCCATGATCAGCGTGTCCAGGGTTTTTCCTTTCAGAAATTCATAGTTTTCTTCGCAGTAAAGGCCGGTATCCGCCGCGTAAAGGAAGCGCTTGCCGTTCCGTTCAAAGAGATAGTTCAGAGCGGTTTCGCCGATGAAACGGCCGTTATGGTTGGTCTTCAGCGCACTGACAGTCATGGCGTCTGCCCGGAACGGTTCGTAAGGCTTTACCGGGACAAAATCGATCATTTCCTCATAAAACTTGAAATCCCGCTCATAATCTTTGGATGGATAAGAAAGAAAAACATCCCGGAACGTGACCAGCCCCGTAAATGCGGGTTCGGAAAGGTATACCCGGACCCGGGGCGGCGGTGTGATGCTCATGCGGGGATTTTCCCAGTTGACAATGTCGAAATGGTCGCTGTGAAAATGCGTATAGAAAATATTCCGCAGGTGGTCCATCGGGACACCGAAACGGCCTGCCGCGCTGATGATATCCGGCCCGAAATCGATCAGGTTTTCTTCATCGATCGAAAAAGCGGAGCGGCCGCGTTTTTCCCGGTGATCCCGGGAGGTCATGGCTTTTCTGCAGACTTCGCAGGTACAAAACGGATTCGGGATCGCTTCTGATGCGCCTGTGCCAAGAAAAATCATTTTGAGACCCTTTCTGCTGCTTGATTTCCGTCCGGTCCCGGCTGCTTTCCGGAAGCTGCCTCCGCCGGATGTTTATATTCTTAAATTCAGAGCCGGGGCGGCGTACAAAACGCCGCTCCGGCATGTTCCTCAGCGTCCGATCAGGCTCCGGCCTTCCCAGTCCGGGTCCGGATCGATCCCGAGGATCTCCGTGATGGTCGGGGCGATATCAATGATGCTGACATCAGTGAGTTCTTTGCCCTTTTCAAACATCGGGCCGTGGCAGGTGACCGGAATGGTCATATCTTCCGGAATGTTGTCACCATGGTTGCGGTCATGACCGCCGTGATCGGCTGTGGCGATCAGGCTGTATTCGGGGGGCAGGAATTCCGCCATTTCCAGAATGCATTCGGTGGCCTTTTTCACGCCGTCCAGATATTCCGGGGACATCCATCCGTAGTCATGACCGAATTCATCGACCATGCCGAGGTAGAGCCAGACAAAATCCGGGGCATATTCCGTGATGTGTTCCTTACAGGCTTTGGTCGCGGGGAAATCGACGTTGAGCGTCTTCCAGTAGTTATGCAGGTTCATCATCCAGGAAAAAGAGACACTGTTCCGCGGGAGCCACATGTCCCGCATCTGCTGCCAGCTGTAAAAGACAGCGCTCTTTTTCTTCGCGGCCTCGATGGTTTCGAACAGGCCGTTGATGGGGTGGTTCATCGGGACGTAGGTGTTGGTCCAAACGCCGTGGCGTTCGGTTTTCACACTGTGGAACAGGGACATATGGGCCGGCATTGTCACAGGCGGATAGGTGGTCTGGGCTTTATAGGTGTGGGCGCCTTCTTCAAAGAATTTCTGATAAGCGGGGTTGCCGCAGAGCGGAATGCTGTCAGGCCGCATTCCGTCAACAAGTACCAATAAAACTTTGTTCTGACTCATTCTGATCATTCCTTTGATGTGTTTTTTGTGTTTTGTCTCCGGAAAGAGCTCCCGGGGACAATTGCCTGAAAACTGCTTTTATAAATAGTAAATGAATTATAACATTTATGAGAGGCGGATGGGGGAAAAGCAGTGCGGTTATGAGGCATTTTATTGAAGTGAGCGGGAAAGAAATATTTAATTGCGTAGAGTTTCCGCAGTAGGAGCTTATTCGGGATTATGCGCAGCAGCGCTGTATGGTGCGGCCGCACAAAGGGAAGATCCTTCAGCCGGGCAAACTGCTGTCCCCTGCCCCCTGCCCCCTGACACCTGAATCCTGAATCCTGAATCCTGAATCCTGAATCCTATC
>CADBKS010000303.1 GCA_902795255.1 uncultured Chloroflexota bacterium | reverse complement strand
TGCATGACCGTCTGTTTATTGAGTATGACAAGACTGACATGACCACCTATCTGAACCGCAGAGGGTGCGTATACTGTGATGGCGAACCGCTTCTGCAGGTGCCGCTCTACCACCAGCTGGGCGACGCGGAGAATACCTACTGGGTGGAAGCAAACGGACAGACGGTTCATTTTCGTCTGAAAGAGGATGCAGATCCCAGGGATCATCTGATTGAGATTTCTGTAAGGGAGCAATGCTTTGCGCCGCAGGTTCCTTTTCTGTCCTATATCCGTGTGAAGGGTCTGATCTGTGAGCATGCTGCGACAGGCGCTCCGGTTCCGCAGCGCGGGGCAATTTCGAGTTTCCGCGGACACCACTGGATTGTGGAAGACTGTACCGTGAACTGGGCCAATACACTTGGAATTGACATCGGCAATGAGTGCTGGCATCACGAATACATCGAGGGACAGCAGATCGGCTGGTCCGTCATCCGCGGCTGCACTGTCAATCATGCGGGAGTATGCGGCATTGCCGGTCTCTTCGCCGAGCATATGCTGATCGAGGACAACGTCATCGCCGGAACCGGCTGGCAGAAGATGGAACTCAGCTGGGAGGCAGCCGGCATCAAGCTGCACAACAGCATCGACGGTCTGATCCGGCGCAATGTTTTCCTGGATACGCTCCGTGCAGATCATCTGTGGCTGGACTGCGGAAATGAAAATACCCGCATCACATCCAACCTGTTCCTGAACGGGATACAGCAGCGGGAAGCCATCTTTATCGAGTGCACCAAAGAAGGGATCAATCTGATTGACAACAATATCATCTGGAACGTGGAAGGACGCTTTGATCCGGCCGCGGTCCCGGAGGAACCCGGCTCGACCGGCTGGTACAAGCTCCGGGAGACGGACGCTGTCAACGGATACGGCATCTACTGCGAGGGAACGGACCGTCTGATGATCGCCCACAACCTGATCGGTAAGTGCCGGCACAGCGGATACTACGCAAAACCGGTCAGCTTCCGCATGGGCGGGATGGAACGCGGCGGCACTTCCCGCAAGGCCAGGATTCTGAACAACATCTTCTATGACTGCCGTGAGGCAGCGATCGTGTTTCCGACAGCGGACAATGAGGCGGACGGCAACCTCTACCTGTGCATGCAGGGCGGCTTCTCGCTGCTGCGTCTGGCGGGCTTTGTTGTTACGGAAAGCTCCCGTGGAATGGCGGTGCTGCAGTTTGCAGTGTACGGCATTGTTGGGATTGCGATCTATGTATGGACGACGTCGCGGATGAAGCTGCCGCAGTCGATCTTCCATATGCCGTTGCGGACGATGATCCGCCGTCTGCTTTCGCAGCTTTCGAGGCATCATCATGCGGCTCGATAAACTGTTGAGCGATATGGGTGCGGGTACCCGGAACGCTCTGAAAAAGGATATCCGCAACGGTCTGGTCAAGGTCAATGGCGAAACCGTTTATCAGGCAGGGATGATCGTCGATGAAAAGACGGCTGTCATTACTTACGGGGACCAGCCGATTCACTATCGCCAGCATTTTTATTTCATGATGAACAAGCCGGCGGGTGTCGTCTGCACCACAGCAGAGTTCCCGGGGGAATACAACATTGTCCGGATGGTCAACTACCCGACCCGGATCTATCCGATCGGCCGTCTGGACAAGGACTCCGAAGGCCTGATCCTGATGACCAATCAGGGCGAACTGGCCGATAAGATCGCCCATGCCCGCGGCCGCCATGAAAAAGAATACCTGGTCACGGTAGACAAGGCCGTGACGGCCGAATTCGTGGAGCAGATGCGGGCCGGCGTGCGCATCGGAAGCACCGTGACCCGCCCCTGCCAGGTCACGAAAGTGAGCCGCAGCCGCTTCCGCATCGTCCTGACTCAGGGGCTTAACAGACAGATCAGGCGAATGTGCGACGAGCTAGGATACAAGGTGGTTTCGCTTAAAAGGGTACGTGTTATGACAGTTAAGCTTTCTGATTATGATCTAAAGCCATCTACATATCACAAGCTTGATGAAAGTGAAATACTTAAATTGTACAAGGCCGCTGGAATTCAGCTTTAAATCATACTATACTTATTAAGATATGTTTATTTTTGGGGGTAATTATGTTTGAAAAGGTAAAAGCAGTTTTTTTTGATTTTGACGATACGCTGCAGTCCCGCGAAGGGGCGTACAGATTGTATTGCGCAGATTTTTTATCACGCTATTTTCCCGAGGTTACAGGTGAAGAAAAGCAGCGGATGATAGATGAAATGGAAGAGCATGTTGACGGCGGATATAAATCACGAGAGGAATACTGGCCTGAAATGATAGCTCTCTGGAACTGGAAAGACGCTCCAGATCTCGAAGTGCTTACAGCTGATTTTAACGGCGAATTCGGCAAGCATGTAGTTATGCTGGAGGGCGCGGTTGATACCATAAAAGAGCTGAAGCGCAGAGGCTATAAGCTTGGGATGGTGACTAACGGAAACTCCCTTCTTCAAAATATGAAGCTTGATACTGCAGGCATCAGAGAATATTTTGATATGTCGGTTGTAAGCGATGATATCGGCATTTGGAAGCCCGATCCCGGCATTTTTGAATATGCTATGAAGCAGCTTGGAGTT
>CADBKS010000302.1 GCA_902795255.1 uncultured Chloroflexota bacterium | reverse complement strand
CATCGTATGTCCCTATGAACTTACAGTGGCTTTTGCTGAAAATGCGGCAAAGAATGGTGTTGATTTCTTCCGCTCTTCCCCCGTCACAAGTGTAAAAAAGGGAACAGATGGCTGGCATGTTGAAACCTTGTCACATACGTTTACCTGCAAAGCAGTCGTAAACGCAGCAGGGCTTTTCGCGGATGAGATCCACAACATGGTATCGGATGATAAGCTCACGATAAAGCCGCGGCGCGGTGAGTATTACCTGCTTGACAAAAAATACGCATCGGCCTTTCACGCTGCGCTTTTCCAGGTCCCGAGCGCAATGGGGAAGGGGATCCTGGTCGCAAGGACCGTTGACGGCACTACCCTGCTGGGGCCCACGGCAGAAAATATCGAAGATAAGACGGACACAAGAACTACCGCATACGGTCTGGCGAAAGCTCTCAGCGGAGCACAAAAGACATGGCCGGATCTGCCCACCCGTGCCTTTATCACATCATTCTCCGGCCTGCGCGCGCACTGCGACAGAGATGATTTTGTGATCGGTGAAGTCAGCGGAGCACCGCTCTTCTTTGATGCTGCAGGCATCGAATCCCCGGGACTCACATCATCTCCTGCAATCGGCAGCGAACTGGCCGAAATGGTCGCAAAGGCACTGAATGCCGAAAAGAAACCGGACTTTGATCCGATCCGCAAAGGAATTCCGAAGTTCCGCGAACTTTCCAACGAAAAACGTACTGAACTGATTTCACAGAATGCTGACTTTTCAAAAATCGTATGCCGCTGTGAAACCGTTACAGAAGCCGAAATTCGTGAAGCGATCCGCAGACCGGTCGGTGCACGGACTGTTGACGGGATCAAGATCCGGACAAGAGCCGGAATGGGACGATGCCAGGCAGGCTTCTGCACACCGCGTGTTCTTGAGATCCTCTCGGAAGAGCTGAATATTCCGATGGAAGATATCCGCAAATCAAGTGCAGGATCACGTTATGTTTATGGCAGAATTTTTGAAGGGAAGGAGTCCGCATAAATATGAAGCACATTGATATTCTGATCATTGGCGGAGGTCCTGCCGGTCTGGCAGCTGCTGTCGGAGCTTATGAAGCGGGAGCCAGAGACATTCTCATTCTGGAACGTGAAGAAGCACTCGGCGGGATCCTGAAACAGTGCATCCACAATGGATTTGGCCTGCACACTTTCAAAGAAGAACTTACCGGGCCCGAATACGCGCAGCGTTTTATTGAAAAGGTCCTTGAATACGGGATCCCGTATCAGCTCAATTCCATGGTGCTGGATATTTCAAAGGAAAAGGTCGTTACCTGTGTCAGCCGCGAAAACGGTCTTCAGCAGTTTGAAGCAGGTGCCGTGATCCTTTGCATGGGCTGCCGGGAACGTCCGCGCGGCGCACTGGGTATTCCCGGTGAACGCTGTGCAGGGATTTTTACTGCCGGAACCGCCCAGAAGCTGGTCAATCTCGAAGGGTATATACAAGGTAAAAAGGTGGTCATTCTCGGTTCCGGTGATATCGGGCTGATCATGGCGCGCCGTATGACTTTCATCGGTGCAAAAGTCCTCTGCTGCGTTGAACTGATGCCGTTCAGCAGCGGTTTGAAACGGAATATTGTTCAGTGTCTGAATGATTACGATATTCCGCTTTACCTCAGTCATACCGTTGTTGATATCGCGGGCAAAGACCGTGTCGAAGGTGTGACGATCGCGGAAGTCGACAGCCACGCCAAACCGATCCCGGGCACGGAACAGTATTTTGAATGTGATACGCTGCTGCTTTCCGTAGGTCTGCTCCCCGAAAATGAACTGAGTGAAATGGCCGGCGTTGAACTTTCCCCGAATACCAGCGGAGCTGTTGTCGATGAAACACTGCAGACTTCTGTTCCCGGCATTTTTGCTGCGGGGAATGTTCTGCACGTTCATGACCTTGTGGATTTTGTATCCGAAGAGGCAGAACTGGCAGGGAAAAACGCCGCCGAGTTCGTTAAAAAGAGCGGCAATGAAGCAGAAGCCCACCGGATGGTCATCATGGGGAACGGCGTAAACGCCATCGTTCCTCAGCATATTTCCGCGGCACCGTCACAGGATGTGCGCGTGATGTTCCGCCCGCGTGCTGTCTATAAGAACGCAAAAATCATCGCCAGCATCGGGGATCAGGTGCTCTATTCAAAGAAATCCAGGATCCTGGCCCCCGGCGAAATGGTCAATTTTACGCTCTCAAAGGATGATCTTGCCGCCCAGACACCTGATCTTCCGCTGAAAGTCATGATCGAGGAGGCATCCAAATGAACAGAACACTGACTTGTATCGGATGTCCGATGGGATGCACCATCGAAGTAGAACTGGATGAAAACGGCAAATTCGTTTCATCAAAAGGCTGGTCCTGCCTGATCGGTAAACGATATGCGCAGGAAGAAGTCACCGCTCCTGTCCGAACCGTTACCGCGCTTGTTGGAGTCAACGGGCGAACGGAACCGCTTTCGGTTAAAACCGCCGCTCCGATTCCAAAAGAGAAAATTTTTGACTGCCTGAATGAACTGAAAACGGTAAGCGTGAGCACACCGATCCATATCGGAGACGTCGTACTCGAAAACACCTGTGGTTCAGGCATCGCGG
>CADBKS010000301.1 GCA_902795255.1 uncultured Chloroflexota bacterium | reverse complement strand
CTCGGAAAGCCTGTAAACCCGGAAACCGTCCATCGTCCTGAAATTTTCTCCCGTATCACAGGTGCCCGCAATGAGGATCAAATTACCCCGGATAACATTGCCGCATTATTTGACCATCCGGATGGCGGACTGAAAAAGGTCCCCGACACTGCGATCCGGATCGCATATTTAACGCATGCGGATTCCGGTGAAAAACTTAAAGCAGGAATGTATATCGCAGAGCAACTCACAAATTATGACTATATTTGTATTGCAGATAGGAAAAGAACAAAATGAGAAGAGAACAGATCGTTGCAATTAAAGGAGCCGGGGATCTTGCTTCCGGCATCGCTCTCCGCTTATGGCGCAGCGGATATCGTGTAGTTATGTCCGAACTTCAGGTACCGCTGTGTATCCGCCGTACGATCGCTTTTTCCAGTGCGGTCTTCGACGGACACGCAGAGGTCGAAAACGCAGAAGGGATCCTGATCCGCGATATTCAGGAAGTACATGAAATATGGACAGCGGGCAGGCTCCCGGTAATCGTTGACGAAAACGCAGAAAAGATTCTTTCGCTGAATCCGGATGTCCTTGTCGATGCCAGACTGATCAAATCATGGCGTGATGACACCCGCATCACGGATGCTCCCCTTGTCATCGGAATGGGCCCCGGGTTCCGGGCAGGAGTAAATGTGCACTGCGTTATTGAAACCAACCGTGGGCATAACCTCGGGCGGGTGTTCTGGCAGGGTGAGGCCGAACCGGATACCGGCATTCCCGGCACGATCAAAGGCGAAGGGATCAAACGCGTCGTGAAAGCCCCCTGCAGCGGTGTGTTTTCACCCGTAGCACAAATCGGTGATTACGTAAAAGAAGGGGACCTTATCGCAAAAATTGGAGACACCGAAATCAGAGCACAGCTTGAGGGAACCATACGCGGAATCATTTATCCGGGTATTACTGTATGGGAGAAGCTGAAAATTATGGATATCGATCCTCGCGGGAAGCGTGAACACTGCTTTACCGTATCGGACAAGGCAACAGCCCTGGGTGGAGGGGTCTTAGAAGCGATCCTGACAAAATTTTGAGCTTTTGGTTTATAATTAGCCAATATATTTTCGGAGAATCCAATATGAAATTGCTTTTGGCTGAAGATGAAACTGCTCTGTCGGACGCAGTAGTTGATATTCTGACTTACCATAAATATATTGTTGATGCTGTGTATAACGGTGAAGATGCCTATGATTACGCAATGTTCGGTGACTATGACGGCGTCATTCTGGATATCATGATGCCGAAAAAAAACGGGCTGGATGTGCTGAAAGAGCTGCGGCAGAACGGATATAAAAAACCGATCCTGCTGCTGACAGCAAAAACACAGGTGGAAGACCGAATCAGGGGGCTGGATGCCGGAGCGGATGACTATCTGCCGAAACCTTTTGACATGGGAGAACTTCTTGCCAGGATCCGAGCCATGCTTCGGCGCGGTGAAGAATTCAAACCGAATCTACTGACTTATGAAGATTTGTCGCTCAATGTAGAAGATGGGACACTTTCCTGCGGTGATCAGTCCGTCGTTCTGCCAAAACAGGAATACCGGCTGATGGAGCAGCTGATGCGCAACAACACTTTCTTCATGGGTACGGAAGACCTGCTCGAAAAGGCCTGGGGATTCAATTCCGGTACAGACATCAACAGCGTGTGGCTTTATATCTCGTACCTGCGGAAACGCCTTGCCGGCATCGGATCCTCAGTAGAGATCGTTTCCAGACGGAATTTCGGCTACAAGCTGGAAAAAGGAAGCTGATGAAAACGCTTCGATGGAAATTCATCCTTTTTGCGATGGCAGCTGTGAGCATTCTGCTGCTCCTTCTTATCATTTCTCTGAACGGACTGAACTGGTACTTCACAAAAACCCGTGATGAGATCATGATGAATATGCTGGTCCAGTCAGAGGGAAAATTTATGTTCATGGATTTCCATATGAAGCCACAGAACAGGGGACCTTTCCAACTGACACAAATTACAATGGATCAGATGCGCTCGGTCCGTTTCTTTATTGCAGAAGTTGATGGATCCGGTGATATCGATTATGTGAATATCGATGAAATTTTTTCGGTCACGGAAGAACAAGCCAGAATCTATGCGGAAAAAATTTACAAAAGCGGAAGTACGGCAGGTCTGATCGATAACTTCCGATACGCTGTAAAAAGAACCGATGACGATACCCTGATTTTTTTTATGGATACCACCCGGCAAAAAGAGAATTTCCTCCTGATCCTTTGGGTATCGGTAGCTATTGCAGCAGTCTGCTGGCTCATCGTTCTCGTTTCCGTTTATCTGATATCCGGCAAAGTCGTCCGTCCGATCATCGCCGGAATGGAAAAACAGAAGCGGTTCATCACGGATGCAGGGCATGAACTGAAAACTCCGCTGGCCATTATTCAATCCAATAATGACGCAAACATACTGATCAATGGTGAAAACAAGTATAGCCGGAACATCCGGTCACAGGTCCGCCGGCTCAGCGACCTCACGTCCAATCTGCTGATGCTGGCCAAACTGGATGAAGAAGTCAAAATACCGCTCGGACCTGTGAATATCAGCGATCTTGCCGATGAGATTCTGCCCGCA
>CADBKS010000300.1 GCA_902795255.1 uncultured Chloroflexota bacterium | reverse complement strand
GACCACTTTCAGGATCCCTTCATAGTCGGTTTCGATCCCGGCCTTTTCAAAGAACGGGACCAGACGCCGGGCAAGATCTTCACAGCTCAGCTGACGGATATGTTCCCCGTTGAAGTGATCGAGTTTCGAGAAGTTCATCGCGGCCGGGGCAGGGTTCAGATGCTCCAGTGAGAACTTTTCTTCCAGTTCGCTCAGTGTGAAGAAATCCGTATGGTCGTCATAGCTCCAGCCCATCTGTGCGATCCAGTTGGTGACCGCTTCGGGGATATAACCGAGCGCTTCGAAGTCCGTAAGAAATACCGCGTACCCCTGTTTGAGGAGTTCTTCGGATTCACGTTTGGAGAGCTTGCCTTTTCCGCTCGGGCTGAGCAGAACGGAAAGATGGACCCACTCCGGTTCCTGCCAGCCAAGGGCCTGATAGATCATGTGATGGATCGGCAGTGACGGCAGCCATTCGGAGCTGCGGATCACATGGGTGATCCCCATCATATGGTCATCGACCATCGCGGCCAGATGATAGAGTGCCCATCCGTCTGTCTTGACGAGGATCGGGTCATCCAGCTGTTTGTTGTCGATCGCGATGTCACCGCGGAGCATGTCATGCACAACAGTCGTCCCTTCATGCGGGACCTTCAGACGGATCACATGGGGTTCTCCGGCTGCTACACGCTTTTTGGCTTCAGCGAGATCAATATCTCTGCAATGCCCGTCATAATGCGGGAATTCATTGTTGGCTGCCTGCTGTTTCCGCATTTCTTCCAGCCGTTCCGGAGTGCAGAAGCAGTAATAAGCATTCCCCTGTTCCACCAGCTGTTCGGCGACTTTGAGGTAGATCTCTTTTCTTTCAGTCTGACGGTAGGGTCCGAAGGGACCTCCCTTGTCGGGACCTTCATCCCAGTCGATCCCGAGCCAGTGCAGGCCGTCGATGATCTCCTGTTCGGCAGTCGGGACATACCGGGTCCGGTCAGTATCTTCGATACGAAGGATAAACTGACCGCCTGTTTTCTTCGCGATCAGGTAATCGTAAAGGGCTGTCCGGGCACCGCCGAGATGCAGCCGTCCTGTCGGTGAAGGGGCAAAACGCACACGTACCGGTTTCATTTCATTCGTCATTTTAAATTCCTCATTTCAGCAGATCTCTCTGCGGTTTTGTCTTAAGCGATCTCGTTCTTCTTTTCGGAAGCGACCGCAACACATTCAACAAGGCCGATCCCCATAGCCAGTGCCATTGTGGATGAGCCTCCGTAGCTGATAAAGGGCAGCGTCAGCCCCGTAACGGGCAGTACCTGCAGATTTACGCCCATATTTACGACCATCTGGAAGAAAAAGAGCGTGGCGATGCCGTAACAGATCAGCGCCCCGAAGAAATCGGGTGCATTTCTGGCAATGTGGATGATCCGGAGCACCATAAAGCTGAGCACAATGATCACAAGCATTGCCCCGATGAATCCGAATTCCTGGCCAAGTGCCGAGAAAATAAAGTCTGTATGCCGGACTTTCAGGAAACGCAGCTGTACCTGCGTTCCGCTGCCGTATCCCTGACCGAAAAGACGGCCTGATCCCAGAGAGATCACCGCCTGGTCAATGTTGTAGGAGTCACCGTACCGCGCGTCCGGATCCGGCGCAAGAAAGGTCCGCACACGGTTCAGCTGATATTCCTGTACGAACGGGACGGTTTCCGGCGAGACAAAGATCCACACCAGCAGCCCGATCGCGGCAAACATTCCAACGATACCGAGCAGTGCCAGCTTTTTGATCGGGATCCCGCTGGCCCAGATCATTGAGAACCAGAGCACCATCATCACGATCGAGGTCGACATATTCGGCTGCAGCAGAATAAAAACGACAATGCCGAATGTCAGCACGAAGCTTTTGATGATCCATGCCATATCATGTTTGTCATTGTCATGGTCGGCGAAGTATTTCGCAAGTCTGACGATCAGGATCAGTTTTGCAAACTCCGACGGCTGCAGTGAGATCGGCCCGATACGGAACCATCGCGCGGAACCGAAGGCCGCCGTCCCGAACAGACGCAGCGCGATCAGCAGCAGGATGATCCCGGCATACAGGATGTCGGCCAGAGAGTCCAGGTAATGATAGTCGAAAAAGGCGCACGCCAATATAAACACCAAACCGATGCTTACATAAAGGATCTGGCTGTTGATGGAAACCTCCAGGTTGCCCGCAAGCGCGGACTGGATCATCACGATGCCGAAAAAGCACAGGATGATCACAACACCGAACAGCCAGAAGTCGAAGTTACGCCATCTTTCCCGACGCATTATTTTTTCCGGGCGCCCCGTTTGATCGGAATATCGGCCATCAGGCGCTGTTCACGGCCCTCATGATTGAAGCTGATAACGACATCATCCGGCTCAATATTGATGTATTTTGAGATCGCTTTGATGATATCGTTCTTCATTTTTTCCATTGTTTCCTGCGGGATATCCGCGCGGTCATGGACAAGGACGAACTTCAGCCGTTCCTTGGCGGTCTGGGAGCTGGATTCGTCCTTACTGCGTTTGAAAAAACTCATAATATCCATAAAGATCCGATCCTTCCGGCCGAGGTCACCCTCTTGCCCATTTCTTCAGACGGTCGAAGAAGGATTCCTTCTCAGCCGTTTCGGTAAACGGAACGGATTCCCC
>CADBKS010000299.1 GCA_902795255.1 uncultured Chloroflexota bacterium | reverse complement strand
CACAGCAAAGCGTTTACAGACATGCGCTTACAAGCGCACGCGGGTACCAGCGCCTTACAGGCGCAGAGCAAACCACCGGCTCAGCCGGTGGTCCTGATTGCCCCATTTTCATTTCACTTCTTTTCGCGGTTGCCGAAATATTCCGCCAGGACCGCGATAGCTTCTTCCCTCAGAACGCCGGCTGTGACTTCCGGTTTCCGGGAGGAGTTTTCGAAGACGATCCGGCTGCATTCACAGCCCTTTTTACCGCGGATCCGGCCAAGATCCATATTGCTTGCCGCATAAACGAGCCGGCCGAGTCTGACCCATACCATCGCTCCGCTGCACATGAAGCAGGGCTCGCAGCTGGAATACAGGGTATATTCCCGCAGGTCGGTGATCCCGGTTTCCGCGCAGAATTGCCGGATCAGTCCGGATTCCGCGTGAAAGGTGGGATCATGAAGGCTGACGATCCGGTTTTCGCTGCTGTAAATGATCTCTCCGTCTTTGACGAGGACGGCGCCGAACGGTTCGTTGCCGTGTGCTGCCGCGGCGGCTGAAAGCCTCACAGCCTCTTTCATAAATTCTTCATCGTTCATAACCGCGCACCCTTTCAGAAAGGATTATGCCACAAATTATCTGCCGGCATGGCTCTGAAAGTGTCATGCCGGCCCCGGAAAAGACTTTTCCCCCGCAGCACCTTATATACAATAAAAAACACCGCGGAAATATTTCCGCGGTGACAGTTCCTGTTACTGCCGGTCAGGGCTGCGGCGGGAACCCCGGAATGGGGGCCGGACCGGGCTGCGGCCAGGGATACGGTGCCGGGGCAGGCGGGTTCCACGGACCGGGCTGGGGCTGCGGCTGCGGAGCGGGCGGATACCACGGGCTGCACTGCGGGCACGGTGCCGGGGCAGGATCTCCGTAATACGGGAGGATGCAGATCGCCTTCAGGGTCACATCCTTTTTCGGCATGACGAAGTTGCGGTAGCTGTAACCGAAGTCGGCGATTCCGTCGTCATTCCAGTCCCAGCCGTAGAAAATCAGGCCGTTGGTATATTCAACAGGCTCGAACAGTACGGTCACTTCATCCCCGTACTGATAAACAGTCTCATCTTCCGGAACCAGGGCGAGGCAGTTGTTTTTATAGTATTTAACTGTATATCCCTCTTCCGTGTTACCGCCTGCGAAGGCAGCCGGAACGGCAGCGAGCAGACAAATGCACAATAAAACAAAAATCAGGCGTTTCATAATATTCTCCTTAATTCCATTATAAGGCAGGCTTTGGATCCGGTAAAGGC
This sequence comes from uncultured Chloroflexota bacterium, assembly GCA_902795255.1. The sequence continues at coordinate 1,372 of CADBKS010000299.1, read as the reverse complement.
CCTTCGGATGGAAAATTCGTGACAAAAAACATATTTGAAAATTGCTGAAGGGCACATATCTTGCATCTTTTGCACAAATACCGGCTTTTTATACCTGAAAAACTGCAAATGGGTTGACAGCCGGGGCTGCCGTGGCTATAATACTTATAATTTCCTGAATATAGGGATAAACTGAACAAAAGGAGTGTTGTAATGTACGCAAACTGCATCTGTTGTTGTAATTTTTACAGACCATTCTGCGTACGGGAACAGTAGGGTTCAGTTAAATTTTGTGTAAATGCCGCGCGGAATGGTTTTTCTCCATTCCGCTTTTTATTTTTAAATCAGAGTGGGGAAATGTTTCTGTGCTGCACCCGGTCATGCCCGCGGAGCTGCGGGCACACGGAAAATCAAAGGAGTTATTATTATGTCCGGAATATTTACTTCTGCCGATCAGCTGATCGGGCATACCCCGCTTCTTGAGCTGACCAATATTGAAAAGGCTTTCGGCCTTAAAGCCAGGATCCTGGCGAAACTGGAGTATTTCAACCCTGCCGGGTCGGTCAAAGACCGCATCGCGAAGGCAATGATCGATGATGCGGAGCGATCCGGGAAACTGAAACCGGGATCCGTGATCATCGAACCGACAAGCGGAAATACAGGGATCGGGCTCGCATCCGTGGCTGCCGCAAGAGGATATCGGATCATTATCGTGATGCCGGAGACCATGTCGGTTGAGCGCCGGCAGCTGATGGCTGCATATGGTGCGGAGCTGGTCCTTACGGACGGGTCCCGGGGAATGAAAGGTGCCATCGCGAAGGCGGATGAGCTGGCCGCGTCCATTCCCGGAAGTTTTATCCCCGGCCAGTTTGTGAACCCGGTCAACCCGCGCGCCCATTATGACACGACCGGACCGGAGATCTGGACAGATACGGAAGGTGCGGTCGACTGGTTCGTTGCGGGTGTCGGGACCGGCGGGACGATCACCGGTGTCGGAAAATACCTGAAGGAACGGAAGCCGGAAGTCAGGGTGATCGCGGTTGAGCCGGCTTCCTCTGCGGTGCTCTCCACCGGGATCGCCGGTGCACATAAGATCCAGGGGATCGGTGCGGGATTTGTTCCCGACGTGCTGGATACGTCGGTTTACGACGAGATCATCACTGTCAGCAATGAAGATGCTTTTTCGGCCGGACGTGAAGTCGGCCGCCGGGAAGGTGTTCTGGTCGGCATTTCTTCCGGTGCTGCCCTGAAGGCTGCGCTGACCGTGGCGGCGCGTCCGGAGGCTGAGGGGAAAACGATCGTTGTCCTGATGCCGGATACCGGAGACCGTTATCTTTCCACACCGCTTTTTGCCTCCTGAAAAGGGGATCTGATATGACACGGGATCTGAACG
>CADBKS010000298.1 GCA_902795255.1 uncultured Chloroflexota bacterium | reverse complement strand
AGCGGTCATAGCGGGCCCGTAAGCCTGTGCTGCTTTTTTGATTGCTTCAAAATCCATTGCAGAATCCTCCCGTTTTGATGATTCCAGTTGCTTTGTTGAAAGGGTTGAGACGTACAAACTGCGGAATTTCCGCTTTACTTATTTAAATTTATACCCTTTTTTCAATTGTCTGACAATAGCGGAACCGAAAATCAGTACACGTAATAATCATTTTGGGAATTTTGTAACATTGTCTCAACAACTGACGGAATAAAACTGCCCCTCCGGTGTCCTTTTTTCGCCGAAATGGGGCGGATTCTATTTATAATAGAATCCGATAATTAGTGATAAGGAATGAATGCGATGTTTGAAACCGAACAAAAAATCATCGAAGATCAGGTAAAAGCTTACCTCACGGAAAACGGGCTTCCCGAAACCGAGATCCAGTGGGCCTGGATCCCGTTCAGCGGAAACTGGGGCATGGCGACCTCTTTCTTCCAGCTCGCTGCGCAGGACGCAAAAGCCAAAGGCGTGAAAATGAACGTCGGGCAGCATGCACAGGAGATCGCACAGGGAATCGCGGACCGTCTGCAGCTCCCTGTGGGCTTTGAACGGGCTGAAGCCGTCCGCGGCTATCTGAACCTGTATTTTTCCACAAAGATCTATTCCCAGCGTGTGATCGATGAAGTCCTGATGCAGAAGGATGAATACGGACGCGGCGCGGCGACCGGGGAACGGGTCATGGTCGAGTTTTCCCAGCCCAATACCCACAAGGCTTTCCATGTGGGGCACCTGCGCAACGTGATCCTCGGAAACTCCATCTGCAATATTCTCGAAAAGGCCGGCGATGAAGTGATCCGGGCCAATTATCTCGGGGATATCGGACTGCACGTGATCAAGTGGATGTGGTGTTATCTGAAATATCACAACGGGGAAGAACCGGGCGAAGATATCACCCGCTGGATGGGGGATCTTTATGCCGAATCTGACCGCCGGCATCACGATGAACCGGATGCCGACGCGGAGATCCGCGCGCTGTTTGCCCGCTGGGACCGCCGGGATCAGGATGTGGTCGACCTCTGGAAGAAGACCCGCCAGTGGAGCCTTGACGGTTTCGATGATATCTATAAAGAACTGGGTGTCCGCTTTGACCATCTTTATTTTGAAAGCGAAGTGGAAGACTCCGGCAAGGTCATCGTTGACGAGCTGATCGAAAAAGGCATCGCGACGGATGAACGCCCGGAAGGAGCGGTGGTCGTCAAGCTGGATGATATCCTCGGGACGAAGGAAAAATACCGCGTTTTGGTCGTTCTGCGTTCGGACGGGACTTCCCTGTATGCCACAAAAGACCTGTCGCTTGCGATCAAGAAGTTTGAGCAGTTCAATCTGACCCGCTCGATTTACGTCATTGACGTCCGTCAGTCACTGTATATGCAGCAGATCTTCAAGACGATGGAGCTGATGGGCTATCCGTGGACAAAGAACCTTTACCATCTGGCGTATGAGATCGTCAACCTGCCGGGCAATGTGACGATGTCCTCCCGGGATGGTACGGTCGTCTTCCTGCAGGACCTGCTGAGTGAAGCCACGGCCCGCGCGCTCCAGATCGTTGATGAGAAAAACCCGGATCTTCCGGGTACTGGTCGTTGCCGTGGTATCGGCGACCCTGCTGTATATCCTTGTGATGCTGCTGTCTGTGACGGCCTACCCGCCGGAATACGAAAACTGGCTGGCCTATATCCGCGACCTGGACCATCTGGATGGGCTGAAGGCGCTGCCGGCGTTTTATGCGGCGAATGTGTACCTGGGCGGCACGGGTGTCACACTGCTGATGCTCTCGCTGCTGTCACTGGTCCTGACCAGTCTCGTCGGAAACATCACGGCACTGAGCCGCCTGTTTTACGCCCTGGCCAAGGACCGGATCCTCCCGGAGCGCTTTGCGGAGATCAGTGAGCACGGAACCCCGGCAAAGGCAATCGGCCTGGTGGTCGCCGCCTCAATCCTGATCCCCCTGGTCGGCCGGACGGCAATCGGCTGGATCGTGGATGTCACCACCATCGGGGCAACGCTGATCTATGGGCTTGTCTCAGCCGCCACGGCCAGGATGGCGAAGAACATGGGGGATAAACGGGAAATGTGGACCGGTCGGATCAGCCTGGTGCTCATGATTGCCTTCGGCCTGTATACGCTGCTGCCAAACCTGGTAGCCAGCGGTTCGATGGCAAGAGAGACCTATTTCCTTTTCATCGCGTGGAGTGTGCTGGGCTTCCTCTTCTTCCGCAGCATTCTGCAGCGCGACAGCGAGCGGCGCTTTGGGTCCTCCATCGTTGTGTGGATTGCACTGCTGTCGCTGGTCCTGTTCATCGCCCTCATCTGGATCCGCCAGTCGATGATCGTCTCCAACGACCGGATGCTGAGCAACATCCGCTCCTATTATGAGCAGGTGGATGACCTCGACGGGCAGCGTCCGGAGGATGAGCTCTTTATCGAAGAACAGATTGAAGCCACCGAGGCCGAGGACACCAAAACCATGCTGATGGCCGTGGGAATGTTCGGCTTTGCCCTCGTCATCATGCTGACCAACCATAGCTATATGACCAGGCGCTCGAAGGAGAGCGAGATGCTCGCGAACATCGACCCCATGACCGGTGTCAAGAGCAAGCACGCTTATTATGT
>CADBKS010000297.1 GCA_902795255.1 uncultured Chloroflexota bacterium | reverse complement strand
AGCGGAAGCCGCGGTTGAACCCGGAAGATGTCGGTTCATGGTAAAAGGTATAGTCATTTTCGCAGGCCCCGAAGTCATCCTGAAAACCACCGCCTTTCAGACCTTTTTCAGAGCGGTTTACCGGATTTTCATCCAGGATCCATTCGCGGACATTCCCATTCATATCCAGTATTCCATACGGGCCTGCACCTTTGGGAAGCCAGCCTGCAGGAGTCTGCCACTGATAAAATCCGTCAAGATTTGCCCGGGAAAGCGTCGGATCCTGATCTCCCCAGGCATAATCGCCGGAGCCGTTTGCTGCCAGCCACTGTGATTCTGTCGGCAGATCGCCCCCGTATGCCATACAGTAGGTTCTGGCTTCATTGAAGGTCACGAATGTCATGGGAAATGAATTAAAGATATTACCTGCATAAAATTGCGCGTAGTAATTTCTGTAGTGCTGTGTCTGACAGCTGCCCAGTGCGGTGCACTTTTTATATGCTCCAACGGTGACAGGGATCTGATCGATATAAAACGGTTCGGTATCTTCAGCCCCGGAAATCATAACAGCCAGACGGCCATTGACCATCATAGTATTCAGACCGATTTTTTCGGGACCAGTTCTTCCGAAAAAACGGTAAGGGCGCAGTTCACGATAAGGTGAAGAAGCTGCAGTGAGCAGCAGAAAAACAGCTGCACTGAGAATCAGTATGACGATCGGAATGCCTTTTTTTATGTTCATAAAAATAAATGGTGCCCTTTATCTGTTGAATATCTTATCATACTTTTGGTCCAGATCTTCATCCGAAAGGTGCGTGTAGCGTTGCGTCACGGTCACGGATGAATGTCTTGCAAACTCCTGAGCCAGCTTCATATTTCCGGTTTGTTTTAAAACATTGGTAACAAAATAATGTCGGAATGAGTGCGGCGTTATCGTTCCGACGGCTTCTTTGCCGAGACATTCTTCAACACGGGCGCTTACAATCATTCTGCCGGTTTTTGTTGTGATTGGGAGAATTCTGGAGCCGCTGCCCTTGTCATGCCGCCCGAAAATCGGGAGAGATGCCAGCGGCATGCCCGAAGCGCCGTCCAGCATGCTGCGTTCATTGAGGTAGATACGCATTTTTTCGATTGAACGGTCAGAGAACCGGATCACAGCTTCTTTGTTTCCTTTTCCGATAATGATGGCTTTATTGGAAAACCAGTCGATCGTTCCCCGTCTGAGACCGCAGGCTTCATGGATACGGAGACCTGTATCTGCAAGCGTTATCAGAAAGGCGGAATCCCTGAGATTGATGAGTCTTTCCTGTTCAGTCTGGCAGGGCAGTTCCGGAACACGGTTCATAGCGTAATCAAGCAGTTCCTCAATGTCATGCTGCGGAAACTGAGGCAGCCGTATCCCCGGTTTTCTCGTTCTGTTTTTGATCAGCAGTTTCGTTTGAAAAAGATTGAAACTTTTTATTTCTTCTGCTGCCAGAAATTCAAAATAATTTTTAGCGACATTGATATACAAACTTTCCGTAGACGGCGAATAAGCTTTCAGATATTTTGCATAGCTGCCGAAGATTTTTTCAGACAGAAGATCTACAGAACCTTCTGCTTCAGGATCGATACCTGATTCCTGCAGCATTTGTTCAAATGCGTTCATTGCGTTTCTGTAAGTTTTTTCCGTATTTGCGGACCGTGTCAGACTGACATTTTGTATGAACAGATCAATGGTCTTGCGGATGGTCAATTCCATGCTGATATATTCCTTTGGCTCCGGGAAATAAAGGGTACGATAAGATAACTTATCGAACCCATGAAAGTATTATAACATGAGTTCTCGTCTCACCGGGCTTTTTATCTGAATTTGTGATTCGCTGTTCGTTCTCATGGCTTATATTACCGTAGTTCAGATTTCTGGCTCATTTATATTTATGCCGGGAGTTTTATTTTCGCTGCGCAGGTTGCGAAACAAACATCTGCAGCTTTATGGCAGTATATGATAACAAAAACCGTCTGTATTGACGGTTCTGTTTTTTATCCGAATCCCCGGTTTCGGCAGAAACCTGTTTATACCGGGATCATATCGCTGATGAAACGGCATCCTTGTATGATATGCATTCCTGATGATCAGGCTACGCGGAGCAATACTTTGGCTTCCTTGTACAGATCTTCGATGCTGTAATAGGCTCTGCGGTCCGGGGAGAAGATATGGACGATCACGTCACCGTAATCGATCAGCATCCAACCGCCGCCCGTTACACCCTGGATCGTTCCGTGGATCTGGCATTCATCACGGACACCGTCGATAACGTAATTGGCCAGCGCATCGATCATTCTGTCTGTCCCAATATTGCATTTATCCTATTATAGTTATAAACGATAATATCATCATAAGTTCAGAAACTACGAAAATATCATCGCTAACAAAATTTTCCTTTTTTAATATTGATACTACTTGCAATACTATATAGGTAAAAAGTAATATAATATAAACTAACATATTCGTTTTTCGAATGCCTTTAATGATCATTTTGATATACTCCTTTATTATAATCTTTTTAAAGATCTGATTCTTTATGTCCTTTATTAGTAACTTGATATATAATTTTGATAATTAAAAAGTCTTTACCCGTCTATCTCAGCTGTATGGTACTACATCATAACTACTGACATCAGCACCAGCCAATATTTTGAATTAAA
>CADBKS010000296.1 GCA_902795255.1 uncultured Chloroflexota bacterium | reverse complement strand
TCCGAATGTTTTTGCAAGCTCCACGGATTCATTGATCGCAACTTTATCCGCAGTCTGTTCTGAAACCGCGAATTCATATGCTGCAATGCGTATGATATTCCGGTCGATCGCGGCAATTTGATCGATGGGCCAGTCAACGGCGTATTTTTCGATCATCCCGTCAAGCTGCTCTTTATTTTCCAGGACACCGACTGTCAGCTGTGTGACAAACTGTTTCGCGTCATCCGAAAGTTCGACCGCTTCAAAGCGGTTGGCCAGAATATCGGAGATATTGTGATCGGACAGATCGTGTTCGTACAAAGACTGCAGAGCGATCCCGCGCAGATAAGTTCGTTCTTTTAATTCAGCCATGATCAGTTCAATTCCGGATAGTCAAAGTCTTCAACATGAATGTTCAGACTGCCGACACTCATTCCGACAATATCTTTTATTGCCCGGTCGATATTTTTCTGCAGCTTTTTGCACACCTCGATCGTGTTGCTGTTTGCATCCAAAACAATATAGATATCAGCATTTACTTTGCCGTCATTCAGCTTCAGTTTTACACCGCTGTTAGCAGAATTATTGTTGAATACGCGTGAAACACCTTTCGTCTCATTCACTGTCATTTCAACGATCGTTTCAAGCACCTCCGGTGCAACAGTTGTGTTTCCAGGAACTCTTTCTTTATCGTTCATAAGGATTCCCTCCTTTTTTATTATTATACGGGTATTTTCAAAAAATTGTTGGAAACATTGATAATTACGGAAAGTTTCCGCAGGATCCGTCATCCGGGCAAACCATTTTTCCTGCTATAAATTACTCATTTTCAAAAATAGATGAATTTTTATTATGATTTTCGGTGCTGTTAGTCAGTGATTCATAAAAAGATCATTCGCTTTCAAAAAAAACGTATATAATTTTTATGGTAAGGATCTGAAATGGAAAAACAGAATCTCGAAAACAACACAAATGAAAACAAAGCATCAGCGGAAAAAACAGCCGCTGCAGCGCCTAAAACAGGCAGCAGTACCGCAAACAACAGCAGGGTCCCCTGGATCATTGCCGCGGTTTGCCTGGTTCTGGCGGGCCTGATATGGCTGTTTGTTATTCTGGATCCGGAAACCACCGGAAAAATTCGGGATACCATGATCGTGATCTATGTTCTGGAAACAATTGTAACGGTCACAGCGCTTGCCGTTCTGGTCGTTCAGCTGGCAAAGCTTGTAAACTTTCTCCGGTATGAGATCGAGCCGATTCTTAACACGACCGGCAAGACCGTAAAAAAGTTTTCCGGAACGGTTTCGTTTCTGTGTGAGAATGCAGTGGAACCTACCGTAAACGCAGCTTCCACGATTTCCGGAATAAAGAATGCGGTCAATGGTATCTTTTCGATTTTTAAAAAGTAATGTTTAACAGGGGAAACCCAGTTGGAAACCAAGGAGAGAAGAAATGTCAGAAAGAAGTGGATTCAGTTCCTTTTTTGCAGGATTTTTAGCCGGTGCAGTAGCCGGCGCAATCGCCACGATCTTATATGCACCGAATTCCGGTGAAGAGACCCGTGCAGCGATCAAGGGGAAGAAGGAAGAGATCATCGGAAAGGCAAATATTTCCGTTGATGATGCCTATAAACAGGCGGAAACCGCTGCCCGCGAAGCACGCGACCGCTTTGAAACACTTGCTTCCACCACCCGCAAACGCGCGGAAGATATCACCCGCAAAGGCCAGGTGATCCTTGAGGAGCAGATCAGCAATTTCAAGAAATCCGCATCCGAACCGGCTTCCGAACCTGAAGCCGAAGAGATCCTGATGCCGAAGGAAGAAGCAGAAGAGTCCGAACCGGAAACTCCCGAACAGGAATCCGAAACTCCTGCTGAAGAATAAAACAAACATATCGGCTTCCGAAACTGCCGGATCGGTTCGATCCGGCAGTTTTTTCGTGCAGACCTGTTTTCCTCAAAGATGGAACCGCATGCCGGAACGCGGTTCTCTTTCGGTCAATACCTCATAAATCCTGTCATAATTTGTAAAAGTAAATTAAAATAGTTACTAATGGGAAATTAGTATTTAGAAAATCAATATTTCGAAAATACAAGGTCCCTTTTATCATATCAGCTCTGCTGAGCTCATATAAACCTTATCATAGGAGTGTAATGATGAGTAATACAACATTGTGGTTGGTCTTCGGCCTGATTTGCGGTCTCGCATCATTGGGCGTTGGCCTTTATTACTTCTTCTGGGTGAAGAAGCAGGATGACGGAACTGCCCGTTCCCGGGAAGTTGCCGGATGGATCCGCGACGGTGCTCGTGCCTACCTGAAAAAGCTTTATACGGCTCTTGTTCTGGTCGCTGGTGTTTTAGCAATTATTCTTGCAGTTGTTTATTCCATCGAAGGCGGACGGGGAATTTCTACAGCTGTTTGTTTTCTGATCGGTGCCTGCTGCTCTGCAATTGCCGGCTACCTTGGCATGGAAGTGGCCGTCCTGGCGAACGTCCGCTCCGCAGTTGCTGCCAGTAAGGATCTGAATACTGCTTTCAATGTTGCGTTCAAAGCAGGTGCTGTCATGGGCTTCGCGGTCGTCGGTGTCGCGACAGTCGGTATGTGCGCGATTTACCTCATCAGCAAAGACGCGCAGCTGGTTCTGGCCTATTCTCTGGGCTGCTCTTCTCTGGCGCTGCTTGCCAAAGCCGGCGGCGGTATTTACACCAAAGCGGCTGACGTAGGCGCCGACCTGGTAGGT
>CADBKS010000295.1 GCA_902795255.1 uncultured Chloroflexota bacterium | reverse complement strand
AATGTAAATAGCATTCGATCCACTTCCTATACATCGCACGCGTGCGCCTGCTACTCCGGACTCATCTGTGATTTTTGCGGATACATGAATCTTATCGCCTATTGTTAAAGTTTTTCCGTTTTCTCTCAAAACAAAATCTTCTATTACAGGACCTGTACCATCAGTGATAGCCCCAACAGATGTAATTCTGGAAAAGACAATCAATATCAACAAAAACAAAAAAAGAATTCTACTATATCGAACTGACATCTTACATCCCTTTATGGAATAATGAACATAAAACAATTTATTAATCAATTATACTAAACTTAATAGATAATTCTATATTCTCCCTTTTCTAAAAGGTAAAAACATCCCAACTTACAATGGAATCATACTTTTCTAAATCATAACCCTTTTATCCCCATATGACGAGTATGTACCCAATGGTCAAAAGGTCGAGGTCAGCTATACCAATACAAACCTCTATCCAACTCAGCATGAACAGAGGTCTCGTCAGGTTTCTCTCCATGTCCGGTTTTTTTAGCGGACATATCAGACACGGGAGGATCTTTTGTTTCTGTAATATTTTCAGAAAAGCGATGCCTGTTCCGGATCGGTCGGGGCCGGATCGGATTTCGGTTTGTCTTCAGCCTTTTTTTCGGCCGGCGGTTCCGGGGCCGGGGCTTCCGGCTCGGCCCGCCATACGCCATCCTCCGGGGAAGGATCCAGCGGCAGCCAGGTCACACCGTTCGCCTCGTGCAGCAGGTTCTGCGTTACCGGCTCCAGGGTCCTGGCGCGGCGTCCGGCTTTCGCGGCGGAGATCTTCAGCGGGCGGACCCTGCCGTTCCCATAGCGGACATACAGCAGAGCGTTCGCGGAATTCACATTGAAGAAACCGACGACCTCGGTCCCCTCTTTCAGGCGCAGCGCGATCACACCCTGACCGTACCGGCCCTGTCTCGGAAATTCCGCCACGGCCATCCGGCCGAGCGACCAGTCATTGAGTACAAAGCAGCAGGTATCTTTTTCGGAAACCATGGAAGCACCGGCGACGGCGTCATCGCCCTTGAACTTGATCCCGTTGACGCCGGCCGCCACCAGGCCCATCGGCCGCAGATCACTCTGGCCGAAGCGGATCCCCATACCGCGGCGGGTCACGAGCATAATATCCATGGATTCGGAGGGGCTGACCAGCACACCCAGCAGCCGGTCCCCGTCATTGATCTTACAAAGCGTAAAGGACTGGGAGGAAGCGAACGGGACATCCCCGACCAGGGAACGTTTGAGCATCCCCTTTTCCGTGACCGTGATCACGGAGGCGGTATCCCCCATCTTATCGCGGGAGGGCAGCGCGAAAATCGTCACCGGTTTTTCATCCTCGCCCCAGCCGGAGAAGGCGGTGAAGTCGATCCCTTCAGAGAAGTCAGCCACCTTCGGCAGCGTGTCGACATAAATGCCGCAGGCCCTGCCGGAATTGCTGACCACATAAACGGTCTGCTGGGTATCGGAACGGACGATCCACTCGGGGATCGCGAATCCGCGCTGTTTGACAGCCTCCATCTCCACCCGGCCGATCTTCCCGTCGCGTGTCAGGCCGACGAATACATCCTCCGCCTTGATGAGCGCGTTGGCGGTGAGCATCTCTTTCGAGGAGATCCCTTCACCGAGCAGCGCGATCTGGGTCCGGCGTGCATCGCCGAAGCGCTGCTGCAGGTCCTTCAGTTTGGAAGCCAGAAGTTCCCGCATTTTTTCCGGAGAAGCCAGCAGTTCTTCCATCTCAAGGATCGCCTGACGCAGGGCTTCCAGTTCAGCCTGGAGCTTGTCGTATTCCAGATGGGTCAGCCGTTTGAGCGGCATATCCAGGATCGCCTGGGTCTGTTCGCGGTCCAGGGCGAAACGGCTCATGATCGCGTCGCGCGCAGCCGCTTCATTTTCCGAGGAGCGGATGATATGGATGATCTCCTCGAGGTTGTCGATCGCGGTCAGCAGCCCTTCCAGAATGTGCGCGCGGTGTTTTGCCTTGGCCAGCTCGAACTCCGTCTTGCGGCGGATGACGACGAGCTGATGGTCGGCGTAAACTTTCAGCGCTTCCTTGAGACTGAGGACCCGCGGTTTATTGTCCACCAGAGCCAGCAGGATGATCCCAAAGGTCGTCTGCAGCGGGGTGTGTTTGTAGAGCGCACGGAGAATGTCATCGCTGTCACCGGTCTTGGAAAGCTCGATGACGATGCGCATTCCCTGGCGGTCGGATTCGTCCCGCAGATCAACGATCCCTTCGATCACGCCGTCGCGCACCAGCTGGGCGATGCGTTCGATCAGCCCGGTCTTGTTGATCTGGTACGGGATCTCGGTGATGATCAGGCGGCTGCGTCCGCGGCCCATATCTTCCAGATGGACCCGTCCGCGCACCATCAGGCGGCCGCGTCCGGTCGCATAGGCCGAAACAAGCTCATTCCGGGCATCTTCCAGCACGACGATCCCGCCGGTCGGAAAATCCGGTCCCTTGACATATTTCATCAGATCCTCGACCGTGATCTCATCATAGCGCTCCCATTCATGGAGCATATAGATCACCGCGTCGCAGATCTCGGTAAGGTTGTGCGGCGGGATGTTGGTCGCCATCCCCACCGCAATGCCGCTGGCGCCGTTCACCAGCAGGTTCGGGATGATCGCGGGGAGCACTTCCGGTTCCTTCAGGGTATCGTCGAAGTTGCCGGTAAAACCGACCGTTTCCTCATCGATATCCTTCAGGATCTCCATG
>CADBKS010000294.1 GCA_902795255.1 uncultured Chloroflexota bacterium | reverse complement strand
GGCCGGACGCCGAGGGGCGGCATGCCGTTCACGATACGGCAGTTCGCGGAAGACCTGCTCGGATTCATGGACGAACATCAAATTGAAAAAGCGCATCTGCTCGGTTTTTCCGACGGCGCGAATATCGCGATGGTGTTCGCCGTGCGGCATCCCGGCCGTGTGGATCGGCTGATCCTGAACGGCGCGAATCTGAACTCGTCCGGCGTGAAACGACGCATCCAGATCCCGATCGAGCTCGGCTACAGGATCGCAAAGTGTTTTTCCGGCAAAAGCGACGAGGCAAGACGGAATGCGGAAATGCTCGGACTGATGGTGAACGAGCCGAACGTGGCCCCGGCCGAGCTCGCCGGGATCCGGGCGAAGACGCTGGTCATCGCCGGGACGCGCGACATGATCAAAGAAGCGCACACGCGGCTGATCGCGGAAAGCATCCCGGACGCCAGACTCGTTTTCGTGAAGGGGGACCACTTCATCGCGAACCGGAATCCGGCGGAATTCAACCGCGCGGTGCTGGATTTCCTGCAAAGCTGAAGAAAGAGGCCCGTACGGAAAACAGGAGCAGCGTCCGGCTCTATTCCCCGCCCGCCGCCCTGATCGCCCCCAGACAATGGATCCTGACGACCCGGTTGCCGTCGGTCTCCGAAACCGTGCGCAGCAGCTCGATGTAAGGCCGGACGAACTCCGGTCTGCGTTTGCCGAGCACGCGGAATATCTCCGGCGCTTCCATCCGGACCCGGTCGTTGCGGTCGTGCAGCAGCTCGGCAAATACGGGCATGCGGTCCCGATACGGGTCCGGTGTATTGGCGGCAATATTCTCCGACGCCCAGATGAAGCTCAGCCTGACCTTCGCCTCTTCATCTCCGGCGAAACGGAACAGGCCGGTCCAGTACGGTTCGACCAGATGAAAGCCGCCCCGTCCGATCCTGCCGAGCGCGTTGACCGCGCGTTCGCGCAGAAGAGGCTCCGCGCTGTCGAGAAACGAGGCGACAGAGGGCACACAGCCGCGAATGGAGGCCGGATGCTTCAGCCCCATTTCGCCGAGCAGCCAGAGCGCCTTTGCCCGGATCTTCACGGAACCGGAGGGAAGAAGCGAGGCGACGTACGGAATGTTCTTTTCCCAGTCGCCCCTGTTTTTCGTCAGCGCCCCAAGCTCCTTGTACAGCCCGGATTCGTTCATCGGACCATCCGTTTCGCCGGAAAAACGCGGTTCGAGACCGCTTATTTCTGTTCCAGCTGGGACTTGATGAGCTTTTCGAGCTCGTCCAGACTGTCGCCGGACTCAAAACGCTTCACGACCTTGCCGTCGCGGCCGATGAGGAACTTCGTGAAGTTCCAGCGGATGTCCGCCTTGTTCGTTTCCGCCTTCAGGAACTTGTACAGCGGGATCTGTTTGTCGCCGTTCACGTCGCACTTCGTCATCCGCGGGAACGTGGTGCTGTAGCGCGAGGTGCAGAAGGTGTTGATCTCCTCGTCGGAGCCGGGCGCCTGCCCGCCGAACTGGTTGCAGGGGATGTCGATGAGCTCGAAGCCCTTGTCGTGATATTCCTTGTAGAGCTTTTCGAGGCGTTCGTACTGCGGCGTGAATCCGCAGCGCGTGGCGGTGTTCACCACGAGCACGACCTTGCCCTTGAAATCGGCGGTCTTTACGTCCTTGCCGTCCCAGGATTTGAGCTCGAATCCGTAGAAACCGGATGCCTCCGCCTTTTTGTAGCCGGTGACCATGGAGCCGACCCAGCCGGCGATCTCCTTGTCCGCCTCACGGACGCTCGCGCCGCGGATGGCTTTCGCGGGATAGACAATGATCCCCTTGTGTGCCTCCTGACTCTGGGCGACGGTATGAATATTTTCCGCCGGAAACACCTTTCCCGCCTTTGAACTCAGCAAAGATAGGGTAGCAGTGTCCAATAATACAGGCAAGACCACTGATATAGTAAATATCAGGATGTACACCTAAATGAATGATACATAACTTTGTGATGCCCATCGCAACAATACACTTTGTCGCATCTAAGATAATAACGGCGAGTCCAGCAGGTTTCCCCAAAACTCTGCCGGCGTTTGTTCCGCCGAGATTTCCTGAACCGTAATTTCTAACATCCTTATGGAAGAAGAGCTTCCCGATGACAAGGGCAAAGGGAACTGAACCATATAGGTAACTCATGACGATCAATAAGACCGCATAGAAGATCTTCATTTCTTTCACCTCGCGTTTTCCATTATACCGAAATATCATGTGTTTTCAATGAAAATTCATTGAGAATTGATTTGATTTTAGAAACAAATTTCTTTAGGAAAGTCACGATGTGAGAAAGTTGATGCAAAGAGGAATCAGATTGACCGGAGGATCTTCGTATGATACCGTTATCAATGACAAAATCAATTGAACAGGCCATTTTTATACCTTATGAATGAAAAATGGCTGAGTCAGGAGGACATAATGAATCTTAAAGAATGTATGAATGTGCTTCAAAAGGACATCCATTCCGTGGTGGTCAGTATGATCGACGAGAAAGGCCATCCTGTGTCAGCCTATTTAGATGTTATGCATGCCGATGAAACAGGCATCTACTTTTTAACATCCAATAATGGGCGCAGCCTTTATCATCATTTGAATGATTCGGACTACATTTCCATTTGTGGGAAGACAGATGGCGATGATTTCCACACCAAGATGATCAATATCAAGGGAAGAGTTCGTAATATTGGCAAAGAGCGTATCGATGCCCTGATCAATGAGAATCCGTATATGAAGAACTTGTATCCAGATCATAATCTAG
>CADBKS010000293.1 GCA_902795255.1 uncultured Chloroflexota bacterium | reverse complement strand
GTGATCGTTCTGAACGCGAAGAGCCCGAAGATCCGGGAAGATGAACTGCTGCCGCACTTCGGCAAGGTGATCAAAACCCGGAACTGGCATTCCATGTCGGTCAAGGAAGCAAACTTCCTCGTTCAGACAGCCATCAAAAAGCTGACGGCGAGTGCGACCAGCGGGGATGTTTTTGATCTGGCTTCCTATGCTCCGCTTGAAGTGAAACGTGTTCTCCTGAAAACACTCTTTACGATCAGCCGCACACAGATGAAACCCGAATTCAAAGAGGAAGCGGAACACCGTATTATCGATGACATCGTACCGGAGATCTTCGCGAATCCGGAATACGAACTGGCACTGCTGACCGGACTGATCGTAAAACCGGACAAGCAGGCTGCCGAACCGGCCGTTTCAAAAATCGATACGTCCACCATTCTGGAACCGGCTCCGGATTATTCCTCATACAGTTCCGAAGATATCCGTCAGACTGCCGAGCCTGCACCGGTCGAACCGGATTCTGCTTTCGCAGAACTGCAGAAGATCTACGGCCGGCGTGCGGACACGATCCGCACATCCATGGACGCCGTCCGGGCCACGGCAGCCGATCCCGCTCCTCAGCAGGAAGCATCGCCCAAACCGGAAGTTCCTGCATCCTCCGAGCCGCAGAGCGTTCAGGGGACCGTTATGCCGAATTTCAAAAACAATGCGGCCAATACAGCCGCCGCTCAGCCGGAAGTCTCCGAGAGCCCTGCACAGAGTGTTCCTTCTTTCGGACAGGCCCAGCCGAATAACCCGTTTGCCAGAACGGACGCAGGAAATATTCCGCAGCCTGCCGCACCGAATTTCGGCGCAGCCCAGCCGAATAATCCGTTCGCTCAGGCTGAACCGAAGGATATCCCTCAGCCCGCTGCTCCGAATTTCGGACAGGCCCAGCCGAACAATCCTTTTGCCCGGACAGAATCAGGAAACATCCCGCAGCCGGGCATGCCCAATTTCGGCGGCATGCAGCAGAACCGACCGTATTATCCCCAGCAGAATAATGCCGTTCCGCAGCCTCCGGTTCCCAATTTCGGGCAGATGCCGAACAACCCCTTCGCGAACCAGCAGCAGGGGAATGTACAGCCCCAGAATCCGGGCTTTGGCCAGGGAAATCCCTTCGGCGGAAATATGCCGCAGTATCCGGGCCAGATGCGTCCGCCTTATCCGCAGATGATGCAGAACCCGGGCATGCCGCAGCAGCCGGTCCAGGGACAGCAGCAGAATCCCGCTGCATTTCAGCAAAATTACGGAATGCCGCAGTATCCCGACGGCAGCCAGCCGCAGCCGAACCAGCCGTGGATGAATCGCCTGCAACAGCCCCGTCAGCCGCAGCAGAATGATCCGGCTTCAGGCGGAAATGCGTAACCGCAGACTTATTCTGTATATCATCATCCCCATCCTGCTCATTTCGGGCGGATGGGTTCTTTTTAATTCCTTGATCCGCCCGCATCATTACCAGCTGCTCTTTCCGTACAGTGTGTTCCGTTTCAGGGAAATTGCTTTGACCGAAACACGGCTTGGAAAGGATGACAGAGTGCAGATCCTGATCCCCCGGGGAACATCGCTCGTGGGAACAGGAACACGGGAAGCAGCACTCAATACGCCCACCTTCTGGATCGATCAGATCCCTGTCACCACTGCGGCTTACCGTAAATTCGTCAGTCAGACCCGCAGCCTTGCACCGCGCTACAGGGACGAATATACAAAATACTGGCAGGAGAAGAAATATGAACTCCTCCCGGTCGTTTTTGTCAGCTGGGGCCAGGCTGAGGATTACTGTGAATATTACGGCGGGCATCTGCCGACGGAAGCACAGTGGGAAAAAGCTGCCCGCGGACCGGAAGGTGTGGTCCTTTACTGGGATGATGAACAGAAGGCCTTTGATGCCGCCAACTATGATAATTTCTACGGAGAAAAGACACCTGCCGGTTGGCTCCCGAAAGGGAAAACCGTTTACGGGGTCCTGGACATGGCCGGAAATGTCAGGGAATGGGGCCTGGAGTGGCTGACGGATGAAGATCAGCCGCTGCAGACCGGTGACTGGCAGCTTCTACGGGACCTGAAATCCCCGGGAAAGGATATCGGCCGGATCCTGAAAGGCGGATCTTTCGCGGATGATGTTTCCCATCTGCGTCTGTTCAGCAGGGATGCCCACGTGCCGAATTCCCCCGGAGTCAACCGCGGCTTCCGCTGTGTCTATGAAGCGGACAGCAATTAGGTAAAACCACTAAAAATTTCTCAGTACGGTACAGAAGCACCTGATACAGATGTAAATTTGGTACACCAGTATCAGGTGCTTCTGTACCATTTTTTTCGGCCTGGCCGCAGATGACAATATGTGTAAATATATAAAAAAGACGGGCAGGTTTGAGATCTGTCCGTCTTCTTTTTTTTGTATCAGATTGCCGGATTTTTATTTGGCCTGTCCGAGTTTTGCCCGTTCGGTCTCGATGATGGACGCGTCGAGCTTTTTGAACAGCGGACTGATCGCGCCGAACTTCTGGCCGGCCGGCAATTCGGACTTTTGCCAGCAGCCGGCCGCATCCGCCGGATCATAGCGGTTGACACGGTGTTCGCCGAGCGCATCGCTGACGCTGTCAATAAACTGGTTACCGAAGAGCTGGTGTTCGTATCCGAGGATCATGTTCAGACGTTCGGAGGTAAACGGCAGGACAGGGGCAAAGAGCACCTTCAGGTTGTCGATCGCGCGCAGCGCCGTGTAGATCTTGCGGCCGGCAGCTTCTTTATCGGTCTTGACCAGCTGCCACGGGGCGGCGACATCCAGAT
>CADBKS010000292.1 GCA_902795255.1 uncultured Chloroflexota bacterium | reverse complement strand
GTAAGGAAACGGTCCAGCCGTTCCGACTCACTGTCTTCGTAATTCAGGGTAATGATCTGATCAGTCATGTTGTTTGTCCGTTTCCGAAGTTTCCGGCTCTGAAACCGGCGAAGGAAGCTCCTGTTTTTTCGCTTGTTCATCCTGCCGCCACATACCGATCACAAGGATGAAAGCCCCGATCACGATCGCAGCGTCGGCAAGATTGAAGACCGGGAAATCCCCGATCCAGATAAAATCCACCACATATCCGAGCTCCGGATTGATACGGTCCGCCAGGTTTCCCAGCGCACCGCCAAGCTCCAGGGCCATAGCCACACGCCAGAAAACGGGACCATTGACTACCTGAGCCGAAAACAGGATGATCCCGATGACGATAATGATCCCGACGGTCGTCAGGATCCATCCGTTCCCCTGAAAAAGCCCGAACGCGATCCCGGTATTTTTCCAGTGAATGATGCGGAAAAAACCGGCCAGCGCGGGGATCGGTGTGATCGTTTCCCGCAGAGCAAGATGGGTGCGGATCCAGTATTTTGTCGCCTGATCCAGCACAAAAACAGCGGCCGCAATCAGGAACATAAACAGGTAGGCTTTGAGCCTGCCCTTGTTTTCTGATTCACTTTTTTCCATAACAGGGTAATTATACACTCAACCATACGAAATTGCAGCCGTCCCGGACAATGAAAGTGCGGCATCTCCCTTGTCATAAGTACCCCTGACAGGATGCTGACCTGTCATAAATAAATGCCTGCGGCGGCCGGTGCCTTTATAAGCGTTTTGTTAGAATCCATCCGGCTTTTCGGAATGAACCTATAATAAATAGCAGAGAATTTTACGGGCAACCGTATGAAACAGGAGATAAATATGGCAGAAAATGTAAAGAAATCCAGACCGATCGCTTTCAAAGCAGAAACCCAGCAGCTTCTGGATATTCTGATCAATTCGATCTATTCCGATAAGGACGTATTCCTGCGGGAACTGATCTCCAACGCTTCGGACGCCATCACAAAACTGAACTTCACCATGCTGACGGACCATGACGTACTGGATGCGGACGCGGTCCCCGAGATCCGTGTGAAAATCGACAAGGACGCGAAAGTGATCACCGTCAGCGACAACGGCATCGGCATGACCGCCGATGAGCTGAAAGAAAATCTCGGCACCATTGCCCATTCCGGGGCTAAAGCCCTTCTCGAAAGCGCCGGTGAAGAAGGCGCCAAAAACATCACCGACCTGATCGGCCAGTTCGGTGTCGGGTTCTATGCCGCCTTCATGGTCGCGGAAAGCATTGACGTCACCTCCCGGTCCTGCAAAAAGGACGAAGCCGCTGCCGTCTGGCATTCCGACGGAGCCGGTACGTTCACCATCGGACCGGCGGAGAAAACCACCCGCGGTACCGATATCGTGATCAAGCTGAAAGAAGACGCTGCCGAATACGCGGACGACTTCCGGATCCGTGAGATCATCCGCAAACACAGCAACTACATTCCCTACCCGATCTACCTCAACGACGAGACCGAGCAGGTCAACGCGTCGACCGTGATCTGGCGGCAGTCCGCATCCGAACTGAAGGATGAAGACTACAAGAAGTTCTATCAGAACTTCACTTTCGACTTCAACGAACCGCTGAAGCGGCTGCACCTTTCGATCGATGCCCCGGTCCAGATGTACGCACTGCTGTTCGTCCCTGCGACCCCGGAACACAACATGTTCTCCCAGCGGAAAGAAGACGGTCTGCAGCTTTTCGCCAGAAAAGTCCTGATCCAGGATTACTGCACGGACCTGCTCCCGCGTTATTACCGCTTTATGCAGGGTGTCATTGATTCGGAAGATATCCCGCTCAATGTCTCCCGCGAGACGATGCAGGCCAACCGCGTGATCCTGACCCTGAAAAAGATCCTCACCGGCAAAGTGACCGACATGCTGAAAAAATGGGGCACGGACGATCCGGAAGCATACGCCAAATTCTGGAAAGCCTTCGGTATGTTCATCTGCGAAGGCATCATCACCGAACCGGATGCCAAAGACAGCCTGACCCCGCTGCTCAGGTTCCATACCATGAATCACGGCACCGAATGGCGCTCCCTTTCCGATTACTTCCAGGAAATGAAACCGGAGCAGAAGAAGATCTACTATGTGCTCGGCGATAACCTTGAGACACTGCGCAACAGCCCGCATACCGAAAAGCTCCGCAGCGAAGGGATCGACGTGCTGCTGCTGGACCAGGTCTACGATCCGTTTGTCATGACCGCGCTCCAGAAGTATCAGGACTGTGAAATCGTAAACGCGGCCTCCGAAAGCGAGAAAAAGGAAGAACCGAAACCCGCTGAAGAATCCGAAGGAGAGAAAAAGGAAGAGGAAAAGCCGGCCGAAACACCCGAAAATCAGGCGCTGACCGACCTCTTCAAGGCAGCCCTGAATGATCAAGTATCCGCAGTCCGCACCACCGACCGTCTGGTATCCTCACCGGCCCGGCTGGTCGAGGCAGACGGAGCGATCCCGCAGGAAATGCAGCGGATCTACAAGGCAATGCAGCAGGAATACCACGCTCCGAAAAAGGTGCTGGAGCTGAATCCGGAGCACGCCCTGATCCAAAAGGCAGCAGCCTGCACGGATGAAGCGCTCCGTTCCCAGATCATCGCGCAGATCTATGACGACGCGCTGATCATGGACGGCGAAGCACCGGACCAGGTCGCCATGCTCGACCGTCTGCAGAGCATGATGCTCAGACTTCTCGAAAAGGAATGATCCGGACTGACCGGAAAGGGCTTCCGCTTATCGCGGAAGCCCTTTTGATTCATGGTAGAGAAAACCACCTGCTAAGCAGGTGGAGCCGAAGAGCTTTAGCATAATGCTTATCGGGAGCATGCTGCCGGACCTGAATATGTG
>CADBKS010000291.1 GCA_902795255.1 uncultured Chloroflexota bacterium | reverse complement strand
GCGGCTTCGAGCCCGTTCAGATCGTCCGGATTCGTAACGGTTGCCATGGAAGCACGGTCAAGTGTTCCATCCGGTTTGTAAGCCACTTTTCCGGAAGTATCCGGCACTTGTTTGACACAAACAATAGCTTTCATTTACAGGACCTCCCTTATCTCAAAATGGCACCGGAGATGACCATCATCTGGACTTCGCTGGTTCCTTCATAGATCTCAGTGATCTTTGCGTCGCGCATCATCCGTTCGATCGGATAATCACGGGTGTAACCGTAACCGCCGAACAGCTGCAGGCAGCGGCGAGTAACGTCGCTTGCGGTCCGGGAAGCAATGAGCTTGGCTTCCGCAGCTTCAACGCTGAAGCGGACCTTTTCCCCGTTCAGGGCCTTCTGCTTGGTCAGCGCTGCGTTGTAGACAAGATATTTGGCCGCGTCGATGCGGGCTTTCATTTCAGCCAGTTCGAACTGGGTGTTCTGAAAATCAGCGATCGCACGCCCGAACTGTTTCCGCTCCTTGACATAAGTGATCGTCTCGTCAAGAGCACCTTCCGCAATGCCCAGTGCCTGGGAAGCGATCCCGATGCGTCCGCCGTCCAGGGTGGCCATTGCCATCTGGAAGCCGCGGCCTTTCTGGCCGAGCAGGTTTTCCTTCGGGACGATGCAGTCCTCAAAAATCAGTTCACAGGTGGAAGAGCCGCGGATCCCCATCTTATCTTCCGGCTTGCTGACCGAAAAACCGGGGAAGGTCCGTTCCACGATGAACGCGGAGATCTCTTTGGTCATCCGGCCGCGCTTGTCCGGGACCATTCCGGTCACGGCGATGACGACGAAGAGATTGGCATAACCGGCGTTGGTGATGAAGATCTTGGATCCGTTCAACACCCAGTGGTCCCCGGCATCGACAGCAACCGTCTGCTGTCCCTGGGCATCCGTACCGGCACCGGCTTCCGTCATTGCGAAAGCGCCCAGCCATTCGCCGCTCAGCAGTTTCGGCAGGTATTTTTCTTTCTGTTCCGGCGTACCGTACTCATAGATCGGAGAAGCACACAGACTGGTGTGAGCAGAGAGAATAACGCCCGTGGTCGCACAGACCTTCGACATCTCTTCAACTGCCATCACATAGGACAGAACGTCGCCGCCTGCTCCGCCGTATTCTTTCGGGAAATAGATCCCCATCATCCCCAGCTTAGCCATTTTCTGCACGGTTTCCGCCGGAAAGTATTCTTCGGCATCGACCTTTTTGGCAAGCGGTTTGACTTCGTTTTCAGCAAACTCGCGGTACATCTTCACCGCCATCTGCTGCTGTTTGGTTAAGCTGAAATCCATTCTTTTTTCTCCTGATCTTCAGCGGTCACAGTTCATCGACCGGGGTCTTGGTGCCGTCGGCATTATAGACATAGAAACCGCGTCCGGATTTCCGGCCGAGATTTCCGCCGCGGACCATCTTGCGCAGGCTCGGGCAGGCGCGGTATTTGCTGTCGCCGGTTTCGTTGTACAGCACATCCATGATCGCAAGGCAGACGTCCAGGCCGATAAAGTCGCCGAGTTCCAGCGGTCCCATCGGATGGTTCGCACCGAGCTTCATGGCAGTGTCGATACCGGCAATATTGGAAACACCTTCCAGTTTGATGAAAGCAGCTTCATTGATCATCGGGATCAGGATGCGGTTGACAACAAAGCCGGCAGCTTCGTTGACCTGAACAGGATCCTTGCCGAGTTCAACAGCGATCGCTTTGATCTTTTCGATCATTTCGGCAGTCGTATTCTCACCAGCGATCACTTCAACCAGCTTCATGCGGTCAGCGGGATTGAAGAAATGCATCCCGATCAGCGGGCGGCTCAGTCCCTTGCCGATTTCGGTGACGGAAAGGCTGGATGTGTTCGTCGCAAAAATGCATTCCGGCTTGCAGAGTTTGTCCAGTTCACCGAAAGTGACCTGTTTGACACTCATGTTTTCGAAGGCGGCTTCCACGATCAGGTCGCAGTCCGCGCAGAGGTCTTCTTTGACACCGGCTTTGATCCGGCTGAGAATGGCATCGACCTTTTCCTGATCGAGCTTCCCCTTGGCAACCAGTTTTGCGTAACCGGCAGCGATCTTCTTCAGACCGTTGTCCGCAAAACTCTGTTCAATATCGCAGAGGGCGACTTCATAACCTTCGACCTGCGCAAAAGCTTTTGCAATGCCCTGCCCCATCGTGCCGGCGCCAATAATACCAACTTTCGTCATCTTTTTCTCCTTAGTTGTTTGTGAAGACCGGTTTCGGCTTCGGTTTATCTTTGCTCAGGAAGCAGGCCATTCCTTCAACCTGATCATGTGTTTCAAAACAGGACCCGAACAGTTTTTCCTCGATCACGACACCCTGTTCGATCGGGCCCTGCAGCCCTTCATTGATCGCCTGTTTGCAGGCACGCACCGCGATCGGGGCGTTCTTTGCGATCTTCCCGGCGAGCTTCAGCGCATTCGGCATCAGCTCTTCCTGAGGATAAACCGCGTTCACCAGACCGACACGCAGTGCTTCTTCCGCATTGATATTGAGCGCGGCATAGGTGATCTGTTTGGCCATTCCCGGCCCGATCAGCCTGGCAAGGCGCTGGGTCCCGCCGAAACCGGGGGTGATGCCCAGGCCGACTTCAGGCTGGCCGAAAAGCGCATTTTCAGAGCAGATACGGATATCACAGCTCATCGCCAGTTCATTTCCTCCGCCAAGTGCAAAGCCGTTGACCGCGGCGATCACCGGGATCGGGAACTTTTCGATCATCATGAAAATGTCGTTGCCGAGTTTGCCGAAGGCTTCGCCTTCCGCTTTCGTCATTTTGCTCATGGAAGCGATATCAGCACCCGCGACAAAGCTTTTTTCACCGGCACCGGTGAGAACGATGCAGCGGACCGTGCT
>CADBKS010000290.1 GCA_902795255.1 uncultured Chloroflexota bacterium | reverse complement strand
CCAGCACCTCTAAGATTCGTTCTTTGGATACATTGCCGCTGAGCCCGGCCAGATAACTCAGATTCTTATATCCGCTGACCGAACCGATAAAACCGGGTGACTCGATGATGATCCCCATCTGCTGCGGTTTATTATGCTGCACGGGCTTGCCGTCGATCGTAATACTGCCCTCTGTCAGCTCCATGAATCCGCAGATGCACTTTAAGAGGACCGTTTTGCCGGAGCCGTTCCTTCCGATCAGGCACAGGATCTCCGAACGGCCGACCGAAAAGCTGATCTCCCGCAGAATGTCCGGCTGCTGCCGGTAGCCGATGGAAACATTTTCGATCTCAAGCATGGATCATACCTTCGCGTGGTTGGACCGGTTGAGGATCCAGAGAAAGAACGGGGCACCCGTCAAAGCCGTGATCACGCCGACCGGGATCTCCTGCGGACGCATCACGATCCTGGCCAGGATATCCGACATCGTCAGCAGCACCGCTCCGCCCATGAGCGAAAGCGGAATAAGTTTCCGGTAATCCGCGCCGATAACGATGCGCAGCAGGTGGGGAACGATCAGGCCCACAAAGCCGATCACACCGGTGACAGAGATCGAAGCGGAAGTCGTCAGTGTCGCATAAATGATCATGCGGATGCGGACTTTATTCACAGGGATCCCCAGCTGGAGCGCCTGTTCCTCACCAAACTGCAGGATATTCAGCGGATAGGCATAACGCAGCTGACCGAATATACCGATCAGGATCAGCGGAGCCGTAAACAGGATCTGGTTCCAGCCGGCAACACCGCCCCCGCCCAGCATCCAGGAAAACGAACGTTTCGGCTCCATCCCGCTGACGAGGATCCACGCCGAACTCATAGCCGAGGTAAACGCGTTGAGCGCGACACCCGCCAGCAGCAGCCCGGTGATATTCAGATAGCCGCCCATGCGGCCCAGGTTAAACACGATAAAAACCGTGATCAGTGCAAATCCAAAAGCGAAAAGCGGCGTGATAAACGCCGACATTTTGCCATAACTCCAATTGATGGAAAGGGCGATCACCGCGCCGAGTCCGGCTCCGGATGAGACGCCGATCAGATAGGGATCTGCCAGCGGGTTTCTGAAAAGTCCCTGATACGATGCGCCGCTGCAGGCCAGGGAAGCCCCGGCAAGGCACATCATCACAGTCCGCGGGATGCGCAGCATAAACAGGATCTTTTCCGTACTCCGCAGTTCGGAAGGCAGCGGAGATCCTGTAAGTTTGGCCGCGAATACACGCAGCATCGATTTCAGCGGGATCATTACATTCCCGAGCAGGATGCCCAGAATAAAGACAACGGCCAGCGCCGCAGCAAGTGTGATGGTGACTCTTTTTGATTTCCGGCCGGAATTTGGTTCATTGATCATGGAGATGATTATAACCTTGTTCCGGATCCGGAGGGAATTCACAAAGATATTTTTTGATACACAGGATAACGGGTATAATTTTTCTCCGAAGGAGACATTCAAATGAATTACCCGAATATACCCGCAATTGATATGAAGAAACGTGAAGAAGCCGCTGTGCGGCAGGATATGCTGACCAAACCTCGGGGAAGTATGGGGCTTTTGGAAAACCTTTCTGTAGATATCGCCGGGATGACCGGCACCATCGCGCCGCGGCTGGCCAACCGTTCCGTTTTTTCTGATGGCAGCCGATCACGGGATCGCGCGTGAAGGCGTGAGCCCGTACCCTTCCGAGGTGACGGCACAGATGGTCATGAACTTTCTGAACCACGGGGCAGCCATCAACGTGCTGACAAGTCAGGCGCACAGTGATGTCCGGATCGTGGATATCGGTGTAAATTATGACTTTCCCGAAACACCGGGACTGATCAGCCGCAAAATCGCGCACGGCACAGCCAATATGCTCCGGGAACCCGCAATGACCCTTCAGCAGGCAGAAGCCGCCATTCAAACCGGGATGGACGTACTGAACGAAGCCGCCGATAACGGTCTGGAACTGGCCGCGATCGGCGAAATGGGGATCGGCAACACGACCGCAGCCTCCGCCATCACAGCCACCCTCTGCGGTAAAGAGGCTTCCGAAGTGACCGGACGCGGGACCGGGCTGGACGATGAGGGGTTGAAGAAAAAGATCGTTATTATCGATCAGGTCCTGCAGGAACGCAGACCTGACCCGAACGACCCGATGGATATTCTCTGCAAAGTCGGCGGTCTGGAGATCGCCGGAATGGCCGGCGTGACAATCGCCGCGGCAGCAAGAAGGATCCCGCTGGTCATGGACGGACTGATCTCCACAGCCGCCGCGGCCATCGCGGATGCGCTGGTACCGGGAGTCCGCAATTACCTGATCGCGGGGCACCGTTCTCCGGAGATCGGCCACCGGTATCTGCTGGAAAAGCTCGGGAAAAAGCCGCTGCTGCAGCTCGAAATGCGCGTCGGCGAAGGGACCGGCGCAGCCCTTGCCTTCAACCTGATCGACGCCGCTAACAATATTCTGCGGGACATGGCGACTTTCGAGTCTGCCGGGATCAGCGATAAAGAATAAAGACCGGAAGACACAGGACTGCCGGATAAAATAACAGGCTCTGAACATGCAGAGCCTGTTATTGTTTTTAATTCAGCAGACGGGAAACATTTGCCTGTTATCGCTGCGGTTCAAAGGGCGGGATCGTCAGCACGTTGTATGGCGTAGCCTGATAGACGAAATAATTCAGCCAGTTCGAATACAGCAGGTTCGCACAGGAACGCCAGCGGACCATCGGACGGCACGTGTCATCATCATTCGGATAATAATTCTCCGGCACATGGATCGGCAGTCCCGCGTTTTTATCCCGCAGATACTCCAGTTCCAGCGTTTCCGGATCATATTCGGCATGCCCTGTCAGGAAGATCTGCCGGCCTTCATCCGTCGAAATCGCGTAAACGCCGGCTTTATCACTTT
>CADBKS010000289.1 GCA_902795255.1 uncultured Chloroflexota bacterium | reverse complement strand
GATCACATAGAAATATTATCCCGAAAATTCCGAGGCAGAATGCAGATCACGCAAGGGCTTTCTTCTCCTCTTCGGGATAATATTTTTTTCGGGATAACAACTATTTCCATTAAGGTTCAAAGAAAAGGCTGCTTCACTTTTCATTTCCGAAATATCTTCACAAAAATTTAAGAATTGTAACAGGTGTCAGCCGCTGACACCAAAATTGCAGTCGCTTTCCTGACGGCTTTCTGATGTTTCAGTGTTTTCACAAACGATTAACCTCTTGAAAAGTATAACAGTGTTCAAAACTCAAATGAACTATATCAAATCGCCCCGATTCAAATGTTAACGTTCGGAAAACATGGTGTCAGCCACTGATACTGTATTTTGGTTTGAAACATAGTAGGATGCTTTCGGGAAGCACACCGCCCGGCAGAGTCTTCCGTGCAGTAACTTTTCTGCGCGTTTACATATAGCTGTCCCGTGTCATGCCGTCGCGAAGCATGATCCGAACACAGGACAGCGTGTCTCTCCTTCTGGCTGTGTGATCGGACATACAGCAGGATCACTCAACAGTTCAACATCAGCAGGAGGAAAAAATGATTTCTTTATTTCAGCAAGTCAAGTCTCAGGTCGCTGCCCGACAGGCAGCGGAACGCTATGGCGTTCAGATCAGCAGAAACGGTATGGCCCGCTGCATCTTTCATCAGGACCAGCATCCTTCCATGAAAATTGACGAACGATATTACTGCTTTGCCTGTCACGAAACCGGCGATGTCATCGATCTCACCGCAAAGCTGTTCGGCCTTTCTCCTTATGAAGCCGCGAAGAAGTTAGCGGAAGACTTTGGCATCGGACCTCAGCCTCCGGGACAAAGCCTCTCGGTTGCAAAAAAAGCATCAGCGCTTTCCGAATATCAGGAAGAACAGCGAATCCTTTCTCTCCTGATTCATTATGAACGCTTCCTGAAAAAAACCAGGGATCGGTTTGCGCCGTCAATGACAGATACGGAAACATGGGATGAGCTTTTCGTCCAAACGATCTGGCATCTGTCCGCCGTTGACTTTGCCATCAATTGTCTTTTCTCTGCCGATCCGCATGAAAGAAAAGATATGGTGGATTATATCTGGCAAACGAATGCCGATTCCATCATCGCAACGATTTTGAAAAATGAATTTCCCGAGGTGACGTGTTATGCCAGAAAAGCAAATGCCGCAGCCTGAGTGGCGGCCGGCCTGGTTCACCGGTAAAACAATCAATGAACCGATCTTCTGTCAGGAGTTTTTGGAAAAGTTCAAACTGGCATAGACGGAAAAAGCTTTCTTTTCCGTGAACGGAAAGGTCACGGATGAAAACGCGTTGCGTGCTACGATCTACCAAATGCTTGAGACCTTTCTTGTGACCGGGCTCAGCAAAAAAGTGGATGACATCATGAAGGACCTGCGGATCAAAGCGCAAGTCAGAGAGCTTCCGCCGCAGACGAACCGCATTCATCTGAAGAACGGCACGCTGTTTCTGGACGGGACTTTTGTTGAAGACAAAAATGAAATCGTCCGCTGCCGGTTCCCGGTCAATTACAATCCGAACGCGAAGCCGCCGGAGCGCTGGCTGAAATTTCTGTCAGAGCTGTTTTACCCGGAAGACATTCCGTCGCTTCAGGAATTCATCGGCTACTGTCTCATTCCCAGCAACGCCGGACAGAAAATGATGATCATCAAGGGAAGCGGCGGCGAAGGCAAAAGCCAGATCGGCAATGCGCTGTTTCATCTGTTCGGAGCCAACGCGAAAGACGGGAGCGTCGGAAAAGTTTCGGAGAATCCGTTCGCCCGCGCTGATCTCGAACATGCGCTGTTGATGATCGATGATGACATGCGGCTGGAAGCGCTGAAGCAGACGAATTATGTGAAATCCATCGTCAACATCCGGGGAAAAATGGATCTGGAACGAAAAGGAAAGCAGAGCTATCAGGGATTCATGTACGCGCGCATCCTGGCCTTTTCCAACGGCGATCTGATTTCGCTCTATGACCGGAGCGACGGCTTCTTCCGCCGTCAGCTGATCCTGACGACGAAGCACAAGCCGGCGGATCGGATCGATGATCCGGAGCTTTCCGTAAAACTCTGCGAAGAATTGGAAGGCATTTTTCTCTGGGCGTTTGAGGGATTGCAGCGCCTGGTAAAAAATTGTTTCCAATTCACAGAGAGCGACCGTGCCCGGATGAACCGCGAGATGGTGAAGAAGGACGCCAACAACATCGAACTGTTTATGGAATCCCAGGGCTACATCTCCCGCGGTGAAAATCTCACAATCAGCTCCAAAGAACTGGCACAGATTTATTTCACCTGGTGCGACGAAAACGCCTTTCCGGCGATGAAGGGTAAAACGCTGATCGAATACCGGGAAGCCTACTTCGTGCCGGACAAGCGCAGCATGCAGCAGATTTTCTCCTATAAGCCCCGACCTGGAGCGGAGGATGAGATCTACAGGAAAATCGGAGACATCACCATTTCCATGCGGGCAACGGATCACCTGAAGATGCCGGAGTGCATCATGAACCGTGTACAGGTCGGCATGAGCGAGGACGAGCAGCAGGTGTATGACCAGATGAAGGAACAGTTGATCGTTCAGGTCAAGGGTAAGGAAATCGATGCGGTGAACGCCGCTGCCCTGTCCGGAAAGCTGTGTCAGATGGCCAATGGTGCTGTTTACACCGAGGAAAAGGATACCGTGCAGATTCACGATCGGAAGCTGGACGCCTTGGAGGATCTGATCGAAGGCGCGAACGGCAAACCGTTGCTGGTGGCCTACTGGTTCAAGCATGACCTGAAGCGTATTCAGGAGCATTTCCCGGCGGCAAGGGAAATCCGCACCAGCAAGGACATCGCAGACTGGAATGATGGAAGAATCCCACTGGCGGTCATCCATCCTGCCTCCGCCGGACAC
>CADBKS010000288.1 GCA_902795255.1 uncultured Chloroflexota bacterium | reverse complement strand
AGTGCTGCGGACGGCACCGGTCACCTGGAGCGCATCTCTTCCAGCACCCGTCGGACCGATTCTTCGACCTGCTCGATATCCTGCTGCAGTTCCCGGGCGGAGATCCTCAGCGCCCCGTTTCCGAGCGCGATCTGCTGGATCTGCGCGTCTGACGTGGCCACAATGACACGGTTTCTGCCCTTTTCTGTTCCTCTCGACGCCTCCCCGCGATCTTTTTTCCGGCGCGGTTTTTTCTTCATCAGCTCATATGTCGCGCGTTCGATAAAAGCATCTGCTGTTTCTTCTTCCCTGGTGAAAACGACCTTCACGTTATGGAAAATATCGCTTGAACCGGTTCCTCCCCCGACTTTATACGCGTCAAAGACGATCGTGATGTCATACTGCGTGACTCCCTGATAATTGCAGAGAATCTCTGTAAGCTTCTGCCGGGCGGAGCCATAGTCGACAGCAGCCAGTTCTTTAAGCGATTCCCAGTTATTGATAACATTGTAGCCATCGACAATAAGACTCGTTTTGACGAGATTCTGCTTCTCCTGTTCCAGCGCTTTCGGCGTAAGATCGAGTGAAGCCAGTGATGATTTCCGCGATCTCCCGCCTTCGCCTTTGACGCGGCCGAGTGAACGCTGCCCCAGGCGGTTTTCCCTGACAGGACCGTACGTTTTCTCAAAAATCGCCATCAGTTCATCGTCGCCGGCCAGTACCCGACCGTAATCCATCACACGTTTACGGACAAATTCATCGTCTTCCGCTCCCGTCCTGTTCTCCAGCACGCCCGGAATATGCATATATTCCTCGATATCATACCATTTCACGATGTTGCTTTCGCCATGCGAACAAAAAACAGAATCGGGCGGATTATCGACGTCGCGCTCCGGATCGTACCCGTACTCCCGGACGACCGCGTCCTGATCCGGACAGCGGTCATAACCGCTTAAACGACAGCTCAACTTGCCGGCGCCGCGCGTAAAGTTCATAAACCGGGTCTGATATTCCATCATACCCGACGCCGGGATCGATCCCTTCAAAAGCGACACGCTCCCGATCGTCTCCGGCTCGCCGAACCTTCCGTTCATGCTCTGAATATCCGTCATCAGCCGGCCGATCAGATCCATCGGCACCTCCGCCGTGAAATCGACCCAGGGCTCCAGCAGCACCGAGTCCGCCTTCATCAGCCCGTTTCTGAGCGCCCGGTACGTCGCCTGCCGGAAATCACCGCCGTACGTATGCTTTTTATGCGCCCTGCCGGCAGCCAGTGACACCTTCATATCCGTGATCGGCGAACCAGTCAGAACCCCGACGTGCACCTTTTCTTCCAGGTGCGTCATGATCAGCCGCTGCCAGTTCCGGTCCAGAACATCCTCGCTCACTATACTTGAAAAAACAAGTCCGCTTCCACGCTCACCCGGTTCCAGCACAAGGTGTACCTCCGCGTAATGGCGCAGCGGCTCAAAATGCCCCACGCCCTCGACCTGATTATCGATCGTTTCCTTATACATGATGCGCCCCGCGCCGAACTCCACGTCAAAGCCGAACCGTTCCCTGATCAGCGTCTTCAGAACCTCCAGCTGCACTTCACCCATGATATGGATCACGATCTCGTCCGAGTCCGAACTCCGCTGCACACGCAGCTTCGGATCCTCTTCCGACAGCATTTTTAATTTCCCGAGCGCCTGATGCCGATCCGTGTTCTCATCGAGAATGACCGAATAAACGAGAAACGGCTCCAGGATCTCTTTGTCATGAGACTTTTCCGCGCCGAGCCCGTCGCCGGCAATGGTATGCGTAAGACCGGTGACCGCACAGACCATGCCCTGTGAAACACTGTCCGTCACCCGGAATTTCAGCCCCGAATAGATCCGGATCTGATTGATCTTTTCTTCCCAGCTTTCGCCCTCGCGGTCTTTGCCTTTGACGATGTCTCTGACCGCCAGGCTGCCGCCGGTGATTTTCATAAATGTCAGCCGTTCGCCGCGGTCACTCCGGGCGATCTTAAAGACCTTTGCCCCGAAATCCTTCCTGCGGTGCGGGTTTTCCAGTGTAAACAGGCTGATGCAGTTCATCAGTAAATCGATTCCTTCGATTTTCAGCGCCGATCCAAAGCAACAGGGAAATACTTCCCGGGCGGAAATGGCTTTCGCCAGATCCTGCCTGTCCGGAATTCCGCCCTCCAGCACTTTTTCCATCAGCGCTTCACTTGACAAAGTAAGATCATCCAGCAGCGACTCGTCGCCGTCAAAAGGCCTGCCGTCTGAAACCGCTTCCGTCAGCGCGCCGAAATCGACAAAGCCGTACCCGAACCTTTGTCGCAGCATCCCGATGATCTCATCTCTCTTATACAAAGAAAGATCCATTTTATTGACAAAAATAAATGTTGGAATCCCGTACCGCCTGAGAAGCTGCCACAGCGTCTCCGTGTGACTCTGGATGCCGTCCGCCGCGCTGATCAAAAGCAGCGCGTAATCCAGCACCGAAAGCGTTCTTTCCATTTCCGCCGAGAAGTCGACGTGGCCCGGCGTATCGAGCAGCGTCACATGCAGATCGTCCCATTCCATTTCGGCCTGTTTGGAAAAGACCGTGATCCCCCGGTTTCGTTCGATCGCGTTTCCGTCCAGGAATGAATCTCCGTGATCGACTCTGCCCGGTTTATCAATTTCCCCCGATTTATATAGTAGTGCTTCTGACAACGTGGTTTTTCCGGAATCCACGTGCGCCAGAATGCCCAGTGTGATTCTCTT
The DNA here is from genome assembly GCA_902795255.1 of uncultured Chloroflexota bacterium. The sequence continues at coordinate 220 of CADBKS010000288.1, read as the reverse complement.
CATATAATTAATCCCGTGTTCCACAGCGAATTATACCAATGATCTATTATTATAACACGTTTGTTGTGTTAAAATAATATCCGAAAAACGATATATTGTTTACAGCCATCGTATTTATATAAAGAAAGCTGAGGTGAATTATGCTGGATGTCTGCCTGATCGGTACTTCAGGAATGGTCCCTTTAAAACACAGATGGCTGACGGCCTTCCATGCCGTCAG
>CADBKS010000287.1 GCA_902795255.1 uncultured Chloroflexota bacterium | reverse complement strand
CCGCTGGCCGCGCCTGGTTTATTTAGCCGGGGCCGATCGGGCTGAGCTTCGCTCACCCGTCGGCCCCAGCACCCCCGGTTTTTGTGTCGTGGCTGAAAGATTGATTTGTATATCAGACCTGCACGCATTTGTGCGGATGCAGTCTTTTATAATGTGTTGCAGGAGCTGTGCTGTAAGGCGCGGCCCGATCGTTCGTGTGTTTGCATGAGCCGTTGGCCGCGCCTCGTTTTAATAGCCGGCCCGTGTCCCCCTGCTTCGCAAGGTACGGGCTTTGCCCGATTTTATTCGAAGCGGAGCTTCGCCTCCGGTTTTTGTGTCGTAGCCGAAAGATTGATTTGTGTATACCCGGCTTGTTTACCGGGCTGATCGTTCCGAACCCGCTGTCCCTGTTTTGATCAGTGCATGGGGCAGCTGTGGTGTTCCGGAATGCCGGATTCGCGGTGTTCGGCGCGGGTCAGGATCAGTTCACCGGCGATGCTGACGGCGATCTCTTCCGGGGTGACGGCTTTGATCGGGGTCCCGATCGGCGTGTGGACCTTCGCGATCGCCTCCTCCGGGATCCCCCGTTCGCGCAGTTTGGCGTTTACGGCTGCGGTCTTGCGGCGGGAGCCGATCACACCGATATAGGCGAACGGTCCCCGCAGGATGCGGTCCTGTACTTCCAGGTCAAAACTGTGCCCGTTGGTCATGATCACGGCATAATCTTCATCCGTCATCCGGACCTTTTCCCCGAGCTCCTGATATTCCGCGGTGATGAGCTTTTCAGCCTGCGGGAAACGGTCCGGTGTTGTATATTCCGCGCGGTTGTCATAGACCCAGCAGCGGAACCCGACGGTCGTCAGCAGCGGGACAAGCGCGGCGGCAATGTGCCCCCCGCCGAAAATGATGACGCGCTGCGCGACCGGCAGCGGCATCCAGAACCGGCCGTCCGCGGTTCCCGGCAGGTCCCCGTCGGGACAGGCTCCGGAGGAAACTTCACCGCACAGCGGTTCCATCCCGCGGGTCAGCAGGGCCGGTGCGCTTCCGTCCAGCGGCTGAACGAACCAGCCGCCTTGCTGTGCGGCAAGCTGATCCAGTGCTTTTGCACACAGTTCCTGCCAGAGCGGGTCACCGGCTCCGATGAAGGTGAACAGCGCGGTGACATCGCCGCCGCAGATCATGCCGATATCTTCCCTGTTGTTGGTGTGAAGAAAGAACGGATGCAGGTCGGAGCGTTTTTCTTTGATCAGTTCCGCGGCCATTTCGACGGACCGCATTTCAACAGCGCCCCCGCCGATCGTTCCCAGGATGCGGCCGTTTTTGCCGACCAGCATCCAGGAGCCGGTTTTCCTCGGGGCGGAGCCGGTGCTGTCGGTGAGCGTCACGAGGACAAGATCATTCTTTTTCTCGGTTTCATACAGGATCTTAGCAAATAAATCTCTCATTGGATATCTCCACTCTGAAAGCAGATCAGTCCGATCTGCCGTTGATGCGGCATGTAAAACGGGAAATCGTCCCGCCCGGTTTCGATGACCTGCCCGCGCAGGAATTCATCGGTCAGAACAGACGGATCCTCATCCCGGCTGTAGCATCTGAAAAACACACGGATATCTTCGAAGCAGCGGAAGGGCTGCCCGAATTCAAGCGCCGTGCTGCGGCATTCATACGGGATCTTCCGCCCGTCCAGAAGGGAACGCATGCGGGTGTATCCGTCCGGACCGGTCGGATAGGTCCCGACGGAGAAGCGGTGGGTCCCGTAATTATTTTTGATGACGGCGACGGTTCCCCGACACTGTGAGCGGGCGATCTCCAGCACCTCTTCGCTTTTGCCGAAGAAGCAGAAGATCATGCCGTCATACGGTTCTGAGGGCGGAACTGCCCGGATATCCGCTTCGATCACCCGGATATTGCGGATTTGTTTTTCCGCACAGTGTTCCCGGAGGACCGCTGCTGCCTGCGGCTTGATGTCGACCGCCGTGATCTGCGGGATGTCCCCGGCCAGGGCCAGTGACAGGTCCCCGAGTCCGCATCCGGCGTCACAGATATGCTGCGCCCCGCGGAAGTAAGGCAGCAGCATGCCGGCGAGTTCCCGGTGATACGTGCCGAAAGCGGAGGCATCTTCCATGAAGCGGATCATGTCCGGTGTCCAGTGGTACATTATTCTTCTCCCGCGCGGATCATGCTGAATTCCGGAAAGATGCCGCGGAAATCCGCGATGCATTCCGGGCGAATCACCACGTATGCCTCTCCGAAATTTCCGGCTTTCAGGACATCGAAAGCCGCCGTATACCCGGCTCCCCGGTTGAATTCCAGCGGCCCGAGTTCATCAATGAACAGACGGTCACAGGGGCAGCTCCCGCGGAGCAGTTCATTGCCCCACGCCAGAACTTCCGGATCGATCTGCCAGCAGCCGATCGTCCCGCTGCCCGTGTCCGTCCGGGTCCCGCAGGGACGCGTATTGCCGGTCCGCGCGTCCATGGTCATGAACGCGGTTTTTACACCGTCCGTGTAAACGGCCGGCGAGATGATCCCGGCCGTGCTGAGCCCTTCCTCCCGGAAGCGGTCCAGCAGACGCAGGCAGAATCGGCTTTTGCCCACTCCTCTTTTTCCTGTGATCGCGCGGATTTTACTCATAAATTAAATATATCATCATCGGCGGGATTCATGACAAAACACAGGAGCATTTGGGTGTTTTGTCTGTTTTTCTGCATTTCGGCACTGAATTTTTCCAATATATAGTAAAAATATGCTATAATGCGAAGTTTGAAGGATAAAAACGGAGGCACTATGGCAGATTTGGACCGGGGAATCAGACAGGTTGATATTGATAAGGAGATGCAGCAGTCCTACCTGGACTACGCGATGAGTGTAATTATCTCCCGCGCATTGCCTGATGCAAGAGACGGCCTCAAACCGGTGCAGCGCAGGATCCTTTACGCCATGTATGATATGGGGATCCGCCCGGAGCTGCCTTACAAGAAATCC
>CADBKS010000286.1 GCA_902795255.1 uncultured Chloroflexota bacterium | reverse complement strand
CGCGATCAGTGTTCCCAGCGCCACGTGAACGGTCGCCTGAAGCGCGACCCAGATCAGCGTGTTGACGATCGCCTGCGCCATCCGTTTATCGACGGTGAACCCGTTGATGTAATTCTTCAGCCCGACAAAGTTGAAGATCCCGCCCGCTTTCCAGTCAAAGAAGGAAGTGACAATGATGATCAGCATCGGCAGCACATAGACCAGGCTGAAAAGCAGGATGCAGGGCGTCAGAAATGCACCGATTTTCCATTTGCTGATTTTCATTTTTGTCTTCCTTTCTCTTTCTGAATGAAGTTACCTGAAACAGCCGGTAAAGGCTGTTTCAGGTAACGGTAAATCAGTATCAGTTCTTCGCAGCGGCGTCGGTCAGAGCCTGGGCAAACTGTTCCGGAGTGATCGCACCCTGGGCCAGCAGCGGGTACTGGACGCTGATCTCATCGACGACCGTGGCATACCAGAGGCTCTGGAAGTCGTTGATGCTGTGTTTCGCGTCAGCGCACAGGGCGGTCGTTTCATTGACCTGCGGGTAGACATTGTCGGAGACAACATCGGCTGCCGGTGTATCGCCGGTCATTTCCAGCATCTTGAGCTGGGATTCGACGGAGGTCATGAATTTGACATAGGTCAGGGCCGCTTCCAGTTCCTTCTCGTCTTTGGCACCGATCTGCCAGCCGATCTTACCGCTGTTGTACATCACGGCACCCGGGTACATCGCGACACCGATCTTTTCGGCGAAGTCTTCGTCGACCATGGTGGTGTCATAGAAATCGCTGACCATCCACGGACCGTTGGCGATCATCGCGGTTTCTTCGGTGAAGAAGTTGGCAGCCGCGTGTTCATAGGCGCCGCCGATGGCGTCCGGGGTGGTGTAGTTCTGGAACATGTACTGGATCTTGGAGGCCGCGTCGATGAAGGCATCGAAGTTGTAGTCGGTCGGGAGGGCGGTGTTCATCCATTTTTCGCCTTCATCCGTGCCGCCGATCATCGCGCCGAGCATCAGGGAGGTGACCCAGCCGGAGTCCGCGGTATCCATGGACAGCGGGGTGACGCCGATGGCCTTCAGTTTTTCGCAGTCTTCGAAGAATTCTTCCCAGGTCTCTGCCGGTTTTTCAATGCCGGCCTGGGCGAAGTATTCTTTGTTGTAGAAGTAGCCGATCACCTGACGGGTGAAAGGAATACCGAGGATCTTGCCGTTACGGGTGTTGACATCCCAGCAGACGTCGGTGGCAATGGAACGCCATTCATCGTCAACATACGGAGTCAGGTCGACCAGCTGGTCCTGCATCATGTCGATCACGTTGTAACCGCCGAGGTCGAAAGCGGAAGGAAGGGAGTTGGCGGAGTACAGGACCTTGATCTTATCGACGAGGTTCTGGTCACCGGCGATCTCTTCGACATTCACTTTAATGCGGTCACCGTAAGCGGCGTTAAAGGCTTCGCTGCGTTCGGCAAACCATTCGGCGCTGGAGTTGATCCCGACGCGCATCGTCGGAACGCTGATCTCGACGACTTCCTGCGCCTGAACAGCTGCAAATGCGCAGAGGGTCATCACAAAACATAATACGATCAACAGAGCTTTCTTCATACTTTTTTCCCTTTCGAAAATAAATAAAAATTTATCCTTTCAGCGAGCCGGCGATCATACTGGAGGTCACCTGCTCCTGAAGAATCACATAAATGAGGATGCTGGGCAGCACGGCCATCGTGATCCCGGCAAACATGGCTGCGTAGTTGAAACTGAACTGCGACGTGAAGTAATTCAGGGCCAGCGGCAGGGTCCGCACTTCCTTGCTCTTGGTCAGAACGAGCGCGAATATAAACTCATTCCAGGCTTTCAGAAATTGCAGGATCGCCCCGGTGGCAAGTCCCGATTTGGCCAGCGGACAGATGATCGTTACGAATGTCCTGAAAACACCGGCCCCGTCCAGATAGGCCGCTTCCTCCAGCTCCTTCGGAATACCCTGGAAGTAGGATTTGAAGAGGAACAGGGATTCGGGCAGCCCGAGCGCGGCGTAAACGATGATCAGCCCGAGACGGGTGTCGAACAGCTTCAGCGTGACCCAGATCCGGTATATCGGCATCAGCAGCGCGGAGACCGGGATCAGCAGGGATGAGGAAAATGATCTTCTCGTATTGTATCACAGAAATTAGCGTTATTCAATGAAATACGAGTCTTTGTTAATAAATTTTCTGTGAACGCAAAGAAACTTTTTCTCCAAATACTGATCAAGGCCTCACAGGCCTACCAATACCGGACCTGTAGCTTCCTTCAAAGGCCACGAGGGATGTTTCGCAGCGACAGTGACGGTAATCAATTATTAACCAGGAGCCAGCAAGCGAACTGCTGGTCACCTACGTGAAACGGAGAGATCCGACGAGGTGACCATGAAGAATAACACTGGCAGCCATAAAGGTTTTCTCCGTTTCGGAAAGGCAAACGGTGAAAATCTGAATGGCAAGAACAAAGAGGGCTGGGCTTGAGGCCGAATTCAAGCATGGAACATCGATCGGTACGAACGGCGAGATCTTGTACGACTGCCCGATCGAAATCAAAGACAAAGCGGACCTTGACAACTATGGCATTACTGATGCTGACTGCCGGTATCTGAACTTCAACGGTAGTCAGAAGATGCGGGTGTTCTTTTACAAAACTCCTGACCGGATGTTTGCGGAATCGCAGTGGGAGTACATCAACACCCTTCATTCCAGCGGCTACTTCAGTACGCGGTGCATGGTCCCGGGCAAACGTAAAGCCTTCACTCGCTGCAGAGACACGAACAAGTGCTCCGCCTGCCCGTATGGCCGGACTCCGGAAACCAAACAGTCACCTGTAGTCTCCTGGGACGGACTGCTTGAGACGGGCTGGGAACCGGACGCTACAGAATCTGTTGAACATCAGGTGCTGGCTAAGCTGGAATACCAGGCGATCCGTGCTCTGATGGACGCGGAAGACCCGAGGATCGCTATGGCGT
>CADBKS010000285.1 GCA_902795255.1 uncultured Chloroflexota bacterium | reverse complement strand
GCGCTATATTCATGAGTGCGGTACGCCTTTTGTGAAAACAGCGCTGCGGTGTCCGGCTGTGAACATGTACGGAGTCATGATGAATACCATCATGACCGGAGATGATTCCGAAAAACTCCGCAAAGGGAAGGATGCCGCGGTCGGCTTTGACCGGAAGATCAGTGTCAGTCCGGCATTTCTCGAGGAACTCCGGGAGAATGATATCCGGAAATATGACTATCTTGATTTCGCCGAAAGCATCCTGATCCTGCACGGGACGAAGGATGAGGTCGTTCCGATCACGGATTCAAAGGAATTTGCCGACAATAATCTGATCGAATTCATTCCGGTCCAAAATGCGGATCACCGTTTTCAGGATCCGAAAACGATGGATGAGGCGATCCGGCACATCCAGACCTTCTTCGACTGGTAAACACCATGCTAAACGGGCAAACAGCCCTGGCCGTAAAGGGATCTTTATGATACGGAAAGGGAGCGGAGAGATCCGCTCCTTTTATTGTAGTAGAAAACCACCTTCTTAGCTGGTGGAGACGAAGAGCTTTAGCTGAAAGCCAGCTGGATTGCAGCATGTTAGTTTGTCTGAAAATCTTTCCGGTAAAACAAGTCTATTGACCCTGACGCAATAACTGGGGTGCCGGGGCCGACGGGTGGCCGTAAGGCCAGCCCGATCGGCCCCGGCTAAATAAACCAGGCGCGGCAGGTCACTTATGCAAACACACGAACGTCCGAGCCGCGCCTTGCGAAGCACTCACTCCTGATAGCCATAAGCACCGCAAAATGAATTCTGATATGCGCTTGCAAGCGCACTCAGGCAACGGCGCCTTATAGGCGCAGAGCAAACCACCGGCTCAGCCGATGGCCCTGATTTGCTGCAGCACACTTTGTCCTTGCCGGCACAGTCCAAAGTGTGATCTTACATTATCAGCCTTGTGCAATAGAAAAGTTCTACCGATATTCGACAGCAGATCGTTGGTCTCGGACAGGGACTGCATTATAATGAGTTTGCGGGAACGGAACAGGCACCCGGTGCGGTCTGAAACGCCTGTCCGGAATGAATATCCGAACCGTTCCCCTGCAGCATAATTGCTTCCGAATGCAAAGTGAGGTCTGACATCTGATATGAATGATTATGCCTTTGGAAATTTTCTCTTTGAAAAGAGGAATCAGGCCGGATATTCGCAGAATGAACTGGCGGCGAAACTCGGTGTCAGCGGTAAGGCTGTGTCCAAATGGGAAACCGGCGCCGCTAAACCTGCGCTCGGGACCCTGCGGAAGCTTTCAGCGCTGCTTGAGATCCCTGTCGGTGAATTGCTGCAGATCAGTGAAAGGAAAAAGAATATGCGCATCAGCAAGATCGTGATCACAGGCGGACCCTGTGCCGGGAAGACCACCGGTATGAACTGGATCCGGAATGCCTTTACAAACCGCGGTTATACGGTCCTTTTTGTTCCGGAGACCGCGACCGAACTTATTTCCGGCGGGGTCGCTCCCTGGACCTGTTCTTCCAATGCGGAATATCAGAAATGTCAGATGAAGCTGCAGATCGAAAAGGAAAAGGTGTTTGAATCCGCCGCGGCCGGGATGGCAGGGGACAAGGTGCTGATCGTCTGTGACCGCGGTGCGCTCGACAACAAAGCATACATGAATGATGCGGAATTCGCGCTGGTGCTGAACAGCATCGGGACCGATGAAGTCAGGCTGCGGGATAATTATGATGCCGTGTTCCATCTCGTTACGGCGGCCAAAGGCGCGGAAAAGTTCTATACGACTGCCAATAATACGGCCCGGACGGAAACACCGGAAGAGGCAGCGGCTCTGGATGACAGGCTGATCTCCGCCTGGACCGGACATCCGCATCTGCGGATCATTGATAACTCCACCGGATTTGAAGAGAAAATGAAGCGGCTGATCCGGGAGATCACTTTCTTCCTCGGTGAGCCGGAGCCCTTTGAGATCGAGCGGAAATTCCTGATCCGATATCCGGATCTGAAGGCACTTGAAGCGATGCCGAACTGCAGAAAAGTGGAGATCATTCAGACCTACCTGAAATCGGATCCGGATGAGGAAGTCCGTATCCGGCAGCGCGGAACCGCCGGGCATTATTTATATTATGAAACCCGCAAACGGAAGGTAAGCTCCCTGAAGCGGATCGAAATCGAACGCCGGCTCACCCAGGAAGAATACCTGGAGAAGCTGATGCAGTCCGACCCCGCGAAAAAACCGATCCGCAAAGACCGCTACTGCCTTGCGGACTGGAATCAGTACTTTGAGATCGATATCTATCCATTCTGGAAAGATCAGGCGATCCTTGAGATCGAGCTGACTGATCCGGAAGAAGAGATCCGTTTCCCGAAGTTTCTGGAGATCATCCGGGAGGTCACGGATGACGATGATTATAAAAACGCAAGTCTGGCAAGCCTGTAAGGAAGAAACGCTCATGAACGGAAGCACAGCCTCAGGTCCACAAAACGGTAAGCCGGGACAGCCGGTGAAAAAAAGCTTTTGGCAGCGCCTGTTCTCAGGGAACGGACGCAGTGCGGAGGAGCAGACAGCGGGAGGAAAACTTCTTCCGCTGAATAAACTGATGACTTCCCAGCTGGCCGCATTATGGCTGGAAACGAAGGACCGGCGGTACCAGGATGAGTTTTTCCGCAGGATCCGGATGTGCGGCGTCTCTGAGGATACGGTAAAACGCTGGTTCGCTTTCGAAACGGAGATCCTTGAACGTTGTCCGCGGCCGGAAATGTGTTCGGAGAGTTTTGTCTCAATGCCGCTGCTGACGCTGCGTGAAAAGTTCCTCCCCCGGGAGATCTCCTGGTACGCCGAACATTTTGATTATCCGCTCTCCTATGTGATCCGGCTCTCGGATGAAGCGGAATGGCATTTCTGGAACAGTCATGAGAAAAATCTTCCGGAGAATGTCTGGACTGAGATCTTTGAACTTTCGGACCGCAGCAGAAAGCTGTTCCTGCCGCTGGCGCAGTACATGGTGGA
>CADBKS010000284.1 GCA_902795255.1 uncultured Chloroflexota bacterium | reverse complement strand
TCCGAGACTGCCTGCCAGGTCCACTTTGCCGATCTTACCGGCTGCCCAGTAGCAGAAGTAAGTCAAAATGAAAATGATCACCGCACATCCGTATTCATACGGCTCTTTGTTGTCGCTGTTATACGAGAAAGCCAGATAGGAGAGCGTCGCCATCTTGGGCGTCAGCAGCAGGATGAGCAGGTCAAGCTCCTTCATCACGCCGATAAAGATCAGCATAAAGCCGGAGAAGAAACCGCCTTTGGAAAGCGGGGTGATGATGCGGGCGAAGCGGGTCAGGAACCCGGCGCCTTCGATCTGCGCGGCCTCTTCGAGCTCCGTACCGATCTGCATCATGGAAGATGTACCGGAACGGGCCGCGAACGGCAGGTTCTTCACCACACTGATCAGGATCAGCAGGGCAAACGTGCCGTACAGCGCCGGCATGATGCCGCGTCTTACCGCGAACATGGACATGTAGACCGCACCGAAGGCAATCGACGGGATCAGATACGGGATGAAGACGAGCTGTTCGACCAGCTTGCCGGAGAACTTACCGCGGCCGCGGGAGGTGATATAACCGATCAGCTGCCCGATGACCGTGGCGATCACGGAGACAGAAAGCACCAGCTTGACCGTGTTCCACAGGCTGTTCCAGAAGAGCTTATTGCGGAAAATACCAGCTTCACCTTCATATACGGTCGGCTTGGAGAATTCTTCCCCGATCCAGTAATGAAGCGTCAGGTTACTGAGGGAGAATTTGCCCTGTTCCATCATGAAGGTCTGCAGGACCAGGATGAGCAGCGGCAGGATCACGACGACCGTCAGGAAAAGCATCACCAGGATGAAGATGGGGGTGCGCCAGGCGCCGAGTTTCAGCAGTGTGCTGCGTCCGCCCTTGCCGCCGATGGTCGCATAGCTCTTCCGTGCGCCGATAGCGCGCTGATTGAGGAAAATGTTGACCGAGGCAATGGCGATCAGGATCATGGCGATAGCATAGGCGATCGCCTTGTTATTGGAGGTCGACTGGGAATAGATCATGGTCGAGATCGTATTGTAGTTGACCTTGAAACCGAGGTAGGCCGGCACGGAGAAGGTACCGATCGCCTTAGAAAATGTCAGGATAAACGCAGAAAGAAGAGCCGGCAGCACCAGCGGGAAGGTGATGCGCGCAAGGATCTTCAGTTTGCCCGCACCCTGGATCTCACCCATTTCCTCCAGTTCACTGTTAATGGACTGAAGGGCGGAAGAACCGAGCAGATAGGCATAGGCGTAGTAATGGATCGTCAGCACCAGGATGATCGGCACAGGACCGTAAGCCAGCCAGTCCGGCGTATTGATCCCGATACTGTTGAGGAAGCCGGGAACACCGCCGACACGCGCATTCTTAAACACCGCTGTCCACGCCATGGACTTCGACCAGGAAGGCAGGATGTACGGAATGATGATCAGGAGCGAAAGGCCCCGTTTCCAGGGGAGATCGGAACGGACGACCAGCCAGGCAAGAAGCCCGCCGATCAAAATACTCAGCACAGAAACCGAGATCCCGATCAGCAGTGAATGGGAAAGCGGCTTCCACAGCATGGAAGTACTCACATCACTGAAAAGCAGACGGTTCCAGTAGTACAGTGTAAACATACCTTCTGAACTGCCGGGGATCCTCCGGATATCGCGTGCCTGCACTTTGAAGGTCGTCGCGATAATATCACACAGCGGGACGACGATAAAGTACGTCAGCACGATCAGGGAAACAAGAACAATAATGTTATACGGATTCGTGACAACGTTCAGTATCGCATTTTTGATCCGTTTCCAGCGGAATGGGGAATTTTTGGGTTCATCATTCTGCATGTACTGCCTCCTTTAGATTTGTTTTGTAGGGCATAAACCACAGGTTTCCCTTTTGACCAATGTAGGAATAAGAAGCTTGCTCTGCGCTTCCTTCTCCGGATCCCCGATATGCTCCAGCAGGGTCTGTACCGCCAGATCCGCGATCATCTGTTTTGGCTGGTCGATCGTTGTCAGGCTGACCCGCGGAACCGACGCCAGAAAGGTATTGTCAAAGCCAAGGACCGAAAGATCTTCCGGGATCTTTTGGCCGAGTTCATCGGCAGCCCGGATCGCTCCCACCGCAATGGAATCGGAAGCCGCAAAGATCGCCGTGACATCCGGATGCTTTTCCAGGCAGGCTTTCGCCATCAGATATCCCTTGTGAATAGAGTTCTCCGTGTCCGGATTATCCCAGAAAAGCGGCTCTACCCCCCACTGGGTACAGAGTTCGGCATAACCTTCCGCACGGACTTTCTGTGCGTAGCTGACCGGCCTGCGCCCCAGAAAAACGATCTTCCGGTGCCCTAGCTCCAGCAGATAGCGGGCGCCGATCATGCCGCCCATATGATAATCAGCAGTGACGACCGAATATCCGGAAAAGGAAACTGTTTTCCCGACCATCACGGTCGGGACACGCTGCATCAGTTCATGAACGTACTCGGAATAAGAGGGCCGGCCGGTCGCGATGATCAGCCCGTCCACCTGCCGTGAGATCAGGGTATTGATCAGGCGCTCTTCACGGTCCCGGTCATAGTAAGCACCGCAGAGGATCAGATCGAAACCGGTCGAATTGAGTGCGCTTTCGACATAGCCGATGATCTCGGACATGTAAGGGGAAAACGGGGTATCAACGACCAGCCCCACCATATTGCTCTTGCGGGAAGCGATCGTACGGGCCGAGTTATTGGGGATATATTTCAGCGCTCTGATGGCATCATTGACTTTGGCTCTGGTCTCATCGGAAGTCTTGCCGCTGCCGGAGATCACGCGTGAAACAGAAGCCACCGACACGCCGGCAGCTTTGGCAACATCACGGATCGTGACCGCAGGTCCCATCAGCACATCCCCTCTCCCGTAATCGAAAGTGAAAACGGTTACATTTTGATAGAACGATTATATACGATTAATCCGCATTCGAGGAGGACCATCATTCGCATAATTTCCGATAAAATGACATTTTTTAAATTAAT
>CADBKS010000283.1 GCA_902795255.1 uncultured Chloroflexota bacterium | reverse complement strand
GGGTCGGTGTCTTTGGCGAAGGGATCGTAGCCCGGTTCGCCGGGCGCGGCCCCAATGTTCTGCATCAGGGCGGGCATGATCTCGACCTCGGTGTAAAGGGTCCGCCCTGCAAACTGCGCGCGGACCGCTTCCGGGATCCGCGCCATGGTATGCGCGTCGGTAAAGCGGGGATCCGAGGCGCACAGGCGCAGGTCGGTCACAAGCCCGTAAAAGACCCGCGGGCCGTCTTCGATCACGACAAAACTGCCTTCCTGGACAGCTTCCGGCGGGACGGTCAGCCGGGCGGTGAGGCCGGACTGCAGGCTGCCTCCGGTGATGTAGCCAATGGTACTGTATTCCATCCGTGCTCCTATTCGAAAATATCCGCGTCACCGACAGCGCCCATCACCGCGATCAGCGCGGCCGGGTCGCCGCTGAGCAGGTCCATGACCTCCTCGACGGCCCGCTGTGCCCAATCGGTATCGCCGAGCTGGACGTGGGCTTTCGCGGCCAGACGCAGATGGACGGCCAGCAGTTCGCCCGCAGGCAGGTTCGTCACATCCATCAGCAGGCGGAGATAGCCGAGTTTGCGGGTGAATTCACAGATCTCCCTCGCGCTGCAGGGATAGATCTCCGTCAGCGTGACCGGCGGGCGCGGCGGCAGCAGGTGAAGCACGCGGTCGCCTTCGGTATAGCCGAGGAAGGCTGTCCGAATCACGATCGGTACGTTGCGGTTTTCCCGGGCGTCCCGGATCACTTCTTCCGCCAGATCCGCGGTCCCGGCGATCTGGCGGAGAAAGCCGTCTTCCTCCAGGGTGATGTCGGTCACGATGCCGTAGATCTCCGGCTGGTCTTTCCCCAGCGGGATGCGCAGCATGGAACCGAACGGCGGGATCTCGTTTTGCGGGGTCAGCGAACTGACGACGCATTCCCGGCTGTTGGCGCTGAGCATCCGCCCGATATAATGGATCGTTTTTTCCATGGTCAATACTCCTTCAGATCAGAGCACTAATTTTTCAGTGTATGTTCACCGGTTGGGCAGTACAGGCAGCCGGAATCTGGCTACCGGCTACTGGCTGCTGGCTACTGGCTACTGGTTACCGGTTACTGATTAAAAAGATCCTTCGCGAACTGCTTGTTTGATTTCTCCGGGATGGGCATGCCGCTGCGGGCCATTTCCCGGATCAGCAGGCCTTTGACTTCTTCCTTTTCGGCAAGGGTGACGACGGCACATTCGTGGGCGCGGTGCAGGATGAACGGATAGGGATGGCCTCCCAGCAGCCGGCACTGAGCGATCAGGACCGCGTGGAGCAGGTCCGCGGTCCCGCTGTCGGCGGCCCAGGCCGGAATTTCGACCCGGCTGATATAAGGGTGCCCGGGCCGGCCGATATTCATATAGAAAAAGCAGGTCCGCAGATCTTCGGAAAGCTCCCGGTTGGAGCGGGAGTTGATCGCGAATATGGCGGAACGTTCTCCCGGCTGCAGGATGCGGCCGAAGATCATGCTGTCATCGGTTCCGGGCCCGGTGCTTTCCCGGTCCGGTCCGCTTTCCAGAATACAGAGCATCTGCCCGACGGGGTCTGAATGCGGACGGTCGATATATCCGACCGCGGGGACCTTTGCCTGCGCGAGCCTGTTCAGTGCGTCAAGATATTCGGCGCGGTACTGTTCATATTCCCGGACCTCCGGCGTTTTGCTGAAAAGCTCCAGCGGCCCGTCGCAGACCGCGAACGTGAGGAGCCCGGGGCCGGCATTTTCCGCCGTCTCCGCCAGAAAGCTTTTTTCCGCGGCATCCCGGCGCACGCCGACCATATCCTCGGTCGGCTCCTCGTCAAAGGGGATCAGTTCCGTGCGGGTGAAGATCCGCGGCGCTTCGCCGGAACGGATGATATATTCGACGGCCGCGGTGTTGATGAGCCCGAAGGAGATCTCGTCATGCCGGCTGGGGGTGATCTGCGAGCCGTCACAGGCCAGCAGCCGGATGCGGACCGGCGGGAGCTCCTGCAGCGGGTGGACGGCATCGATCGGTTCCTCAAACGGAACGGCACAGCGGAAGTCCGGCTTCGCGGCCAGCGCGGCCAGGATCCGTTCCCGCAGGTCTGCGGAAGGCGCTTCCCGGTGCAGGACGGACTCGAGCCGTTCGGCCGCGCGGCTGAAGGCGTCCTGACGCAGTTTCAGGACGTTCCCGGCAGTTTTCATCTGGTTCCGCAGCTGTTCATAATTTACAGGCATGGATCTTCTCCTTCCTGAAAGAAGTATAAAACAAAAACACGGAAAAACCACCGTTTCAGTCTTTCAGCTTTTCAATGGCAGTTTCGGCACTTCAAAGCTGCGGATCGCTGACAGTGAGAATGTTCCCGCAAACAGGCGAGATATGCGGGCCGCTGCCCCCTGAATCCTGAATCCTGACCCCTGACGACTGAATTGTCATATAAATAATCCGCAATTCACTTCTCATCCGCAAGAACTGTGATAAAATAAACTTCGTCATTACGGAGGCTGTAGCTCAATGGCAGAGCGCTTGTCTGTGGAACAAGATGTTGTGGGTTCGAGCCCCACCAGCCTCCCACTTTTTATTTAAATCCCCTTTGTCAGACTTATATTCGCAGGATCTGTGACTTTCCCGCAGCCTGTCCTGTTGATTCCGCCGAGGATGAATTTTAAAATTGGGTGTAGGAATTTTTTCGGTTTCGGTGTCTTATAGAATAGAAGGAATGATGAAAAACGATTTGATTCGCATAACAAAACAATTGCGGTATAATGAGATTGATTGGATCCCTCTTCAAATTTCCTGAATCGACTGCCGGCACACTTCGGAAAATATTCAGCCGCTGATGGTGTATTCCGGCTTTAATGGAGAATTTTAGTATGCGTGTTCTACCCCCACCGAAAAATAATTCAGGCGATCGTGTCATTGACACATTAAGCCCTTCCCATGGTTCCGCCGATCCTGCGAAACCGGCTCTTTCCCCTTATCCCGAAAAACGATCATCATATAAACATAAGCGCTTCCGCACAAGTCTGCTGGTGCTGGTATTTTTATTTTTAACAGCAGTTCTGCCGCTCCCGGCAGTGTTCGCGGAAGATGAGCCC
>CADBKS010000282.1 GCA_902795255.1 uncultured Chloroflexota bacterium | reverse complement strand
ACTGATCAGCGCGAAGATCTTCATCAGCGTATACAGCAGAGACTGATTTTCTTTCATATCCATAATATAAAGCCAGCGGTAGGCGCCGTCTTTTCCGAGGGTCAGTTCCTCGTCATTGATCATAAATTCATCATTCATGGCTAAACTCCTTCATCAGGGCGGTCATTCCATATCTATAAGTATATACGCTGTCCGGACGGAAACAGTTTCCTGCGCCAAAATACCTGAACCGGCAGCATCGGACTGTTCCTGTGATACAATTCGGAAAAGGCCGGCATCGGATCATTTTATCATTCACAAAGTACCGGTCATTTTCAAAAATAAGAGGCGGCATGGAACGAATACGCGTAATGGTAACAGGCGTCGGGGGCGGCGGCAACGGAGAACAGCTCGTAAAAGCCCTGCGCATGTCCGATAAAAACTACTGGCTCATCGGAGCGGATATCACCCCGGTCTCCAAGGGACTCTTCCAGGTCGACAGCAAACGGATCCTTCCGCCTGCTTCCGACCCGGGCTATATCGAAGCCCTGCTGAAAGTCTGCAGGGAAGAAGGGGTCCAGGCACTTTTCACCGGCTCCGAACCCGAGCTGAAAAAAGTCAGCGCCGTGCAGGATGAGATCCGCGCGGAAGGGATCTTCCTGCCCATGAACCCGCAGCACGTCATCGAGACCTGCATGGACAAATCCAAAACCATGGCCTTTCTTGACGCCCACGGCTTTGCCCACCCCTTTTCCGTGACGATCCGCTCCGAAGCAGATTTTGAAAAGGTGACAAAATTCCCGGTGGTGATCAAACCCTCCATCGGCGGCGGCGGTTCGGCCAACGCGTATATTGCCCAGGATGCCGAAGAGCTCCGGCTGTTCGGGGCATGGATGCTGCATATTTACTCCGAATTTATCGTTCAGGAATACGTCGGCAATGCCGAATGCGAATACACGGTCGGCGTGCTTTCGGATATGGAAGGCAACCTGATCAACTCGATCGCGGTCAAAAAGAACATCATGACCGCCCTCTCCAACCGCCTGAAGATCCGCAGCCGCTATACCGGCGAGATGCTGGTGCTGAGCAACGGGATCTCCCAGGGGCAGATCGGACGTTTTCCGGAAGTCACCGGCCAGTGCGAAGCCATCGCGCAGGCCCTCGGCGCCCGCTCCGCGGTCAACATCCAGCTGCGCTTCGTGGACGGGAAATGCTATGTTTTTGAGATCAACCCGCGCTACTCCGGGACCTCCTCGTTCCGGGCAATGGTGGGTTACAACGAACCGGACATCATGATCCGGAAATATCTGCTGGAAGAGACGATCGAACCGCATTTTGCCTACAAAGAGGGCATCATCATGCGCGGTCTGGATGAGACTTTCATGGAGCTGCCGGCATGAGCGGAACTGTTTTCGTGACGATGGACATGGACTGGGCCAATGACGGGGTCCTGCGGGACACGGTCAGCCTGGCTGAAAAGCTGGAGATCCCGGTGACGATGTTCGTCACGCACGATACCCCGATGCTCGCGGAGCTGCGGGCGCATCCGCTTTTTGATCTCGGGATCCATCCGAACTTTCTGCCGCAGCTGAACGGGCAGACCGGAAAGACCTTTCAGAACACGCTGGAAGAAATGCACGCGCTCGTACCGGAAGCACGGCTCATCCGCTGCCACGCGCTCGTGGACGCGACGCCGGTCCTGGTCACGGCCCGGCAGCTGGGCTTTGAAGCGGACCTGAACCTCTTCATTCCGCTTTCGTCCGGCATCGGCCTGAAGCCGTATACCCATTTCAGCGGGATCCGGCGCCTGCCGTTTTTTTACGAAGACGATGCCTGGGCACTGGAACCGGACCATCCCTCCCCGGAACAGCATATGGCGGCGGACGGGCTGAAGATCTTCAATTTTCACCCCATCCATCTTTATCTGAACACGGAAACCATGGACCGCTACGGGCGGGCCAAAGCGTACTATCACGACTTTGACAGGCTGGCCCCGTTCATCAACCGCGGGGAAGGGTTCGGGGCAAGGGACTTTCTGCTCCGGATCGCGGAACTGGGCCGTGAAAACGGGATCCGCTTCGGCAGAATCGGTGAACTTTTGTGAAAGGCGGTGACATATGATCCGACTCTCTGAAGTCTGCGGGAGCAGCCTGACGCTGCTGCGTGAAGGGGAATTCGACAGTCTCGGGCTGTGCAGCGCAAAGGCCGGGATCCGGCTGCTGACCTTTTGCGGCAGCCCGAAATTTCTGCGCATGGCGCTCAAGAACCCGGATATCAGCTGTCTGATGGTCCCACCGGAGCTGGCGGAGACCGCCCTCACAGCCGGGCCGGAACGCGGTGTATGCACGGCTGCAGACCTCCGCTCTGATTTTTTCAAACTGCACAACACGCTCTGCGGGCCTGAATGGAAGGAACGCTATACCGGTCCGGACAGGCCGTCCGTCATTGATAAAACAGCGAAGATCGACCCGCGGGCGGTGATCGCTTCCGAAAACGTAACGATCGGGCCGAATACGGTCATTGAAGCCGGTGTTGTCATTTACGGAAAGACCGCTGTCGGGGCGGACTGCATCGTCCGCTCCGGAAGTGTTCTGGGCGGCAGCGGTCTGGAATTCATCCGCATGGGAAGCGAAGGCATCCTCGGTGTGGAACACATCGGAAGGCTGACGATCGGCGACCGTGTGGAGATCCAGTACAACTGCAATGTCTCCCGTTCACTCTTCCCCTGGCACGAGACCCGCATCGGGAATGACACCAAGATCGAAAGCCTCGTCCATATTGCCCACGGCTCTCACATCGGGGAACGCGGGCTCATCGCGGCTTCCGCCTGCATCTGCGGGTCCGCGGAGATCGGGGATGACGTCTGGATCGGCCCGAATGCCACGGTCTCCAGCGAAGTCAAAGTGGGAGACAAAGCCCGGGTAACGCTCGGTGCAGCGGCTGTATCGGATGTTCGGCACGGCAGAGAATGAAAATCTGTTCTTCTCTGTTTCGGCCCGGCAGCTCGGCAGCGGGCTGGACGAACAGCTCACCCGGTTTCTCCGGGAGCACCCGGACACCTCTCTGATTATCATAGACACGCTACAGAAGGTCCGGGAGGTCG
>CADBKS010000281.1 GCA_902795255.1 uncultured Chloroflexota bacterium | reverse complement strand
ACATAGCGCGTCACGATACCGCCACCCGCACCTGTGGCGGTATTGTGGTGGATATAGCAACGGGTGGTTGTTGCCCAGTTTAGAGCTAATACGCCGGCCCCGTCACCGGTTGAAACGTTGCCTGTTATCTCACATCCGTCAAGAACTCCATAGGCCCGCAGGTACGCACCCGCACCGGTATCGGTGCTGCCATTGCTGATCGCTGCCGACACGGCGGAGTTTGTGATGGCAACCTGAATCGCGCCCTCCTGCGGTTCGTAGATTTTTTCTTCATTGCCTTTCTTGTACAGGATGGTGATGTCATAAGCTGCCAGTACCTTCTGTCCGCCGATGTTTACACTGACCGGATATGCCTTTACGGCCGCATTCTCAGGCATGACGCCGGACAATGTAATGCTGCCGTCATCGCCGCCGGTCTGGCGGAATGTTCCATCCGTATAGATGGTGGCCTGAAGCGTCTGCCTGACCAGTTTCATTTCTTCCGTGTCTGTTTCTGATTCAGACTCCGATTCAGGCTCCGACTCAGAATCTGTTTCAGACGCGGTTTCTGTATTCCCAGTCGGTTCGGCAGGCTGCGATTCGCCGGATTCGCTGTTTGTTTCGGACGCGTCCTGCGGAACCGTTTCATTGCTGGTTTCAGGAGACGTTTCTGAACTTCCTGCCGGTGCTGTTTCTGGCGTCTGCTTATGTCCATCTGTGGCGGTTTCAGATGTACCTGCTGTCCCGGTCGGACTTTCTGTCTGCTTCTGCTCAGCTGCGGCACTGCCCGCTGTTTTTGCGGCTGGTGCGGAAGCCGGCTGCTCGGATTCCGATCCGGGCGCTGAGTTTGTTTCGGTTGTTGTCTCACTTTGTGCTTCTGCAGCGTGTAAGCTGAACAATCCCGCTGGCGAGCAGGCGGTCAGCGAGGCTGTTAAAAGCAACGCTGTTACTTTTTTAAGAACAACATTTCTTTTTTTCATACGTTCGTTCCCTTCTTTCAAATTAT
Organism: uncultured Chloroflexota bacterium; assembly: GCA_902795255.1. The sequence continues at coordinate 2,113 of CADBKS010000281.1, read as the reverse complement.
TTGTAGCAGTTTTCTTTATTTATGCCTGCATTAGATAATATTAGCACATTATTTAACATGATATGCAAACTTATATCAGATAATTTACGAATAAATATTTGCAGATATTTGATGTTGGACTGCTTCTGACTCGAAGCCCAGCCGGGTGGGATGGGACTTTTATCTGTGATCGTGAAAGTGCGAAAACCGGGGCCTTTATCGGTCAAAAAACCGGGGGATACAGACAGGAGCGGAGGGGCGGAAGAAGATTGAGCGAAAAAGTTTCGCGAAAGTGTCCCGGAATGGGATAAAAACAGAGAATCCGTTTGAGGGGCATTTGTGGCCTGAGAGTAAACTGAATGGAAAGGAAGCAGGCTCCACCGTCTGGGATGAAGGGAGCGGGTTTTGTATGGAGGGATGCACGATGACACAGAGGAAAAGGTTGCAGAAAGCGTTTTCGTTGCTTTTTGTTTTGTGCCTTGTTTTTTCGCTGGCTGGTGGGATGTCCGCATCAGCGGAAATGACGCTGCATACAGGTGCTTCAAAGGAGGCAGTATCGGAAGAAACGAACGAAAACAGCGAAAAGGAACAGAGCGAACCCCATGTAGTAGATCGTATTGTACGAATAGAGGTTATACTCGATCTGCCGGGAAAAAGCCCGCACGAGCATGACGACCGCACAGAGCAGAAAAACGTCGGCGATCACCGCGCAGGAAACGGCTGCTTTTTCCCCGCCGAAACGAAGTACGGCGGCGCAAAGAAACGCAGCGCCGCAAGTCAGGATCAGAAGATCCCACAAAGCCGGTTTTTTCTCTCTGACATCAAGCTTCATACCCGCCCCCTATAACCGGTCCGCTTCCGCGTCCGCATCTTCATTCACTGAAATATCCGTCCCTCGACCGTATCTCGCCAAGAAAGCGCTGCAGGCCTTCCGCCCCTTCGGCCGTGTCCGAAAGCCCGGTGTCCCCGAGCACGACCAGTTTGTTCGAGCCGTGATAATCGCTCCCGGCCGTGACGTAAAGACCCAGTTCCTCCGCGCAGGACAGTACCTGTTCCCGGATCCTGCGCGTAAACCCCGAATAATACGCCTCCGCGCCCTGAAGGCCGAAAGCCGTCAGTTTCCGGAATCTTTCCATAAGCTCACTGCCGAGGATCAGCTGATCGCCGCTGCCGTAAGCGGGATGCGCAAGGACCGGAATGCCGCCGCCGTCAAGGATCCCTTCGATCGCCTGCTCGGGGCGGAGATATCCGCTGTGAGACTCGATCTTATTCAGATAATCGCGGAAGGCGGCGTCGACCGATTCGGAGAAGCCGTACTTCACCATCAGTCTGGCAATATGCGGCTTCCCGGGGTTGTTCCTCGCGTACAGCTGCCTTGTGTCCTCGTCCGAAAACGAGAATCCGTACCGCGTTTTGAGGTAATCAAGTCTTTCCCGCAGCTTCGTCATGCGGTAGCCGTGTCCAGTCTCAAGGACCTTCCGTACCGGGTACGACTCAGCGTCGATCCTGTAGCCCAGGATATGATATCTGCCCATCTCGTCGCGGCAGGAGAATTCGGCGCCGGTGATGAACTCGGGATCGCCGTCCGTGAGCCTTGCGGCTATGTCAAGACATCCCTTGACAGCGTCGTGATCGGTGAGCGAGAACATCATGAGTCCCGATCTTCTTACCTTATCGAGGATCTGATCCGGGGTATCGGTACCGTCCGAGGCGGTGGAATGCATATGAAGATCGATACTTTTCTGATTCTGTATCATCAGCTTACATCAGCGGTTTCAAAGATTCTTCCTGAGAGTGAGGATATTCTGGCCGTCGCGGTATTCGTAAACTATGTCGTCCATTATCTTCTTCGTCATGAATATGCCGAGACCGCCGATAGCGCGGTCCTCCGCCGACAGCGTAAGGTCGGGATCGTCCTTCGCGAGCGGATCATACGGCACGCCGTGATCGACGAAGGTGATCGACACGGCGACGGGATCCTTCAGCACGTCTACCCGCACCTTCGCCTTGCCCTTGTCGGGCGCGTAGGCGTAGTTCGCGATGTTGGTGAAGATCTCCTCCACCGCGAGGCCTATCTGCATAATCGCCTTGGGCGAGCATTCGGCCGCGGCGATATGCTCCTCGACGAATGACT
>CADBKS010000280.1:5239-6332 GCA_902795255.1 uncultured Chloroflexota bacterium | reverse complement strand
AACATTTAGGCGGAGGATCGATGAGACAATCTACGGGAAGAAAGATATTCAATGTAATTGTCAGTGCCATACTGCTTTTTATTGCGCTGTTTCCGATCTACTGGCTGATTTCGCTTGCATTTCGTGACACAGCAGAACTTTCCGGAAACATTTCCATCATCCCCAAAACGTTCACACTGGAACATTTCATCCGTCTGTTCACAGAAAAAAGCTATACGACGATTATCAAGAACAGCCTGATCGCGACGCTGATTTCGACCGCTTTCTCCCTGGCATTTGGACTGGCAGCTGCTTATATCATGGTTCGAAGCCGTTTTCGCCTGTGGATCAAAGCCCCCCTCACCGTTTGGGTCCTGCTGATCCGTATTTTGCCCCCGGTCGCGTTCATCATCCCTCTTTATACAACATTCAGCAAAACCGGACTGCTTGGCACACGCGTTCCGATCATTCTTGCATGTATTCTGATCAACCTTCCGCTGATTATCTGGTTCATGATGACCTTCTTCCGCGACCTTCCCGAAGAAGTGGAACAAAGTGCCAAAATCGATGGCGCATCAGAATTTCAGCTTTTCTGGAAGATCGTACTTCCGCTCGTCGCCCCGGGCATTGCAGCGATTTCGATGCTGTCATTCATGTATGCATGGAATGAATACACCTACTCCGTGATCTTCATCCAGAAATCCAGTTCCTACACGATCCCGATCTCACTGGCACTTATGAACACGGAAGACAACCTGACCCAGTTCGGGCTTGTCGCTGCCGGCGGTGTGATCTCAGTGATCCCGATCACCCTGTTTGTGATCTTCGCCCAGAATTACCTGATCGCAGGTCTTTCCAGCGGCGCTGTCAAGGAATAAACCCTGCACGCGCAGGGATAAAATGTGCGGAACCGCACAAAAGAAAGGAATCAATAAATGAAGAAGTTAGCTGTTGTATTGTCTTTACTGCTCGCACTCTGCATGTTCAGTGCAGTGCTTGCGGACGATCCGGAAACCCTCACGCTGATTCTGCGTGCCGGTACCTACGCCGATGTTCTGAAAGAAGCCATCCCGGCTTTTGAAGAAGCCAATAACTGCAAGATCGAATATTCTGA
>CADBKS010000280.1:2092-5190 GCA_902795255.1 uncultured Chloroflexota bacterium | reverse complement strand
AAACCTTCGATGATCTGCACACGAAGATCGCTCTGGACGCAGTCAATGCTGAAGGCGCTTACGATGTTCTGATGCTGGACGGCACCTGGATGACCGAATTCTCCGAAAATGGCGTTCTGGCCAACCTCAGCGACCTGGGCTATTCTTTCGATGAAGATATCATCCCCGCCACCACCGCTGCCGGTGTTGACGCCGAAGGCAACATCTACATGCTGCCTTACTACGGCAACGTCACCATCTTCATGTACAACAAAGATCTCATCGACAAGTACAACGATGGTGTTGTTCCTGAAACCTGGAATGGCATTCTTGAACTGTCCCAGAAGATGAAGGCTGACGGCGTTGATGGTTACATTCTCCGCCAGGGCGAAGGCGATCCGAATGTCACCGACTTTCTGCCTGTTCTCAAGGCGTTCGGCGGCTGGGTCCTCAACGAAGACTTCACCGAAGTTACCCTGAACACCCCGGAAGCAAAAGCTGCTCTGGAATTCTACATTGAACTTTACAAAGCCGGCAACCTCCTGGATAAAGATAACATGGTCGCTGCTGTCAACAATGGTTCCGCCGCGATGGCGATCGGCTGGCCTGGCTGGGGTGCCGACAACTACACCTCCATCCGCACCAAAGTCGCCGAAGATTCTGAAGAACAGTACACCTCCATCTATGGCTGCTGGTTCCTCGGTATGGCTGCGAACTCCGCGAAGAAAGATCTCGCTCTGAAATTCCTGGAATACGCAATGGATCCGGAAGTTCAGCTCGCGACCGTCGCCGATGGCGGCGTACCGTGCCGTGAAAGCTCCCTGCTGGCCGAATCCAGCCTGGAACTGAAACCGAACCTCGCTGTTGTCTACAGCGCCCTTTCCACCGGTACTTATCGCCCGGCCGTCAGCTTCTACACCGATATGGTCAACACCTTCGGTCCGTACCTCGGCGCGGCTGTTGCCGGCACCATGAGTGTCGATGACGCCCTTGCCCAGGGTCAGGCTGCCTGCGAAGCGCTGCTTCCGTAAGTAACTGAAACGCATGAGGAGGCGCTGAAAGCGCCTCCTCATCTGACTGTCATAAGACTGCAATAAACTATATACATCGGAGAATTTTTATGAACGCGAATCCATCACTTACAAAAAAATCAAAATTTGACGAGGACAAAGCATTTCCGCACATTCTGATGTCTCCGACGATCATCGTCATGCTGATCCTGACGGTATATCCGCTGCTGTTTACGGTTTATTACAGTTTTACGGATTACAACCTTCTGAAAAGCCGCACGAAGGGCGTCAACTTCATCGGGCTTGATAACTACACAAAACTTTTGCAGAATCCGATCTTTCGGGGAGCGATCCTTACAACTGTCAAATTCACGATCTGTGCCGTTCTGCTTGAAACCATTATCGGATTGCTGATCGCGCTTTTTGTGAACAGCCTGCACCATGGTCAGAAAGCAATGCGCACGCTGCTGCTCCTGCCTTATCTGCTGCCGACTGTTACCGTCGCGCTTGCCTGGCGCATGCTCCTTTCCAGCAACTACGGCCCGATCATGCAGTGGTTGGTCAATATGGGATTTACCGGTCTTTCGAACTACAATGTATTTTTCCATATCGAAACCGCATTCTGGGCAGTGCTGGCAATTGATGTCTGGCAAAGTTCGCCTTTCGTATTCCTTCTCTGCTACGCCAGCCTCCAGGGTGTTCCGCAGCAGCAGTATGAAGCAGCGGAACTGGATGGAGCAAATATCTTCCAGAAGTTCTGGTATGTAACAGTCCCGAACATCAAGAGTGGTATCTTCCTCTGCCTGCTTCTGAGAACGATCGATTCCTTCCGCCTGTTCGATAAGGTGAACATTCTTACCGGAGGCGGCCCGGCCGGTTCTACCACCACCATTACCCAGTATCTGTATACTTTCGGCATCAAGAACCTGAATTTCGGTTTCGGTTCTGCCGGCGCGCTGATCATGACGCTCATTGTTATGATCCTTGCGATCCCTTATATCAAAAATGCGATTTCCAACAAACAATAATCAAAATCTGAAAAACAATCAAAAGGGCCGCATCCGCGGCCCTTTTTCTTTGCGGGCACCGGATTGAGCATCTTTACAGCCGTTCGCGTCAAATGAGCGTATAATATCCCACTGTTGAAAATGAAAAACAGGAACGTTCAGATATGAAAGACTTTATTGAAACGATCAGAAACTATCCGGGGCATCTGCTCCTTTACGTCAAAGCGATGGCCAAATGGCTCATTGTTTCCGCAGTCGTCGGCGCAGTCTGCGGGCTGCTCGGCTCCGCTTTTCATTTCGGCGTGGAACGCGCCACCCTCATCCGCGGGCTTCATCCGTGGATCCTTTACACCCTGCCGTTTGCAGGGCTTCTGGCGGTCGCCATCTATCGGGTCTTCCATGCCGAAGGGCTCGGAACGAACAACATTCTCAGCGAGATCCAGAACGGGAACGGGATCTCTGCCGGGCTGCTGCCGGCGATCTTCCTGAGCACCGTGCTGACCCACCTGGCGGGCGGATCGGCCGGCCGGGAAGGAGCCGCGCTGCAGATGGGCGGCAGCATCGGTTACTATGCCGCGAAGCTTTTCCGCCTGGATGACCGGGACATGCGCACCGCGACGATGATCGGCATGGCGGCTTTCTTTTCCGCCCTGTTCGGCACACCGCTGGCCGCCGCGGTCTTTTCCATGGAGGTCGTCAGTGTCGGGCTGATCTATCACGCGGCTTTTGTCCCCTGCCTCACCGCATCGCTGACTGCCTACGGTGTCTCTCTCCTGCTGGGGATCGGACCCACCCGCTTCGCGGTCACCGTACCTGCCCTCAGCGCTTCCATGCTGCTGCGCGCAGCATGCCTGGCCGCGTTCTGTGCCGTGCTTTCGGCCCTTTTCTGCGCCGTCCTGCACCTGACGGAAAAAGGGCTGCACAAAGCGCTCCCCAATGAATGGCTGCGCGCCTTTCTCGGCGGTGCCTTTCTGCTGGGGCTGACGCTCCTGCTCGGCACGGGCGATTACAACGGCGCCGGGATGGACGTGATCACCCGCGCGGTCGAAGAAGGACAGGCGGTCCCGAAAGCATTCATATGGCAAATGATCTTCACCGCCGT
>CADBKS010000280.1:0-2080 GCA_902795255.1 uncultured Chloroflexota bacterium | reverse complement strand
GCTTCCGGGGCGGCGAAGTCGTCCCGAGCTTCTTTGTCGGTGCCACATTCGGCTGTCTGGCGGGCCCGCTGCTCGGGATCCCCGCGGGATTTGCAGCAGCACTGGGACTGACCGCCGTCTTCTGCGGAGCAGTCAACAGCCCGATCGCTTCCACATTCCTGGCCGCAGAACTCTTTGGCGGGGATGGCCTGCTGTACTATGCCCTCGTGTGTGGGATCAGCTAGACGCTTTCCGGCTATTCCGGTCTGTACTCCTGCCAGCGCATTCTCTATGACAAACTGAAAGCCCGCTACATCGACGTCCGCACCAACGCCTGGCATGAGCAGTAGCCGGCTGCCGGTTACCGGTTACCAGTTACCAGATACCAGTTACCGGCTGCCGATAATCAGCGGTCAGTAGTCAGGAGGGGACAGTGGGCAGGAGCAAACTGCCGGCTGTTTCAAATTGTCTGACATTTATGTGATATTTGCCTGCAAAAAGGTGATTTTCGGCCATTGCATCCGCGTTCTGTTCCGTTACAATTAAAATCAGAATGCTTCTGAAAAAACGGAGGAAAGCAGATGTCCAGAAAAAATGTAACGATCATCAAAACCCCGAAGATGCTGATCCCGAACCGGGATGTCGATATGTCCAAATGGGCAGTGATCGCCTGCGACCAGTACACATCCAACAAAGCCTACTGGGACAAAGTCGAGGCATATGTCGGTGACGCGCCGTCTACGCTGAAGATCACATTCCCGGAATATTACCTCGGCAAGATCGATGAGGAAAAGAAGATCGCCGACATCCAGGCCGAAGAGCGGAAATACCTCGACAAAAAGATCTTCGACGTCCATCCGGGGATGATCCTGGTCGAACGGCACATCGACAACGGCATCCGCTGGGGTCTGATGCTGACGATCGACCTCGAAGATTATGATTACACGAAAACTTCGACCAGCTGGATCCGCGCGACGGAAGGGACCGTTGCCGAAAGGATCCCGCCGCGGGTCAAGATCCGTGAAGGCGCTCCGCTGGAAGTCCCGCACATCCTGGTCCTGGTCGATGACAGCGAGAAAAAGCTGATCGAGCCGCTGATCGCCCAAAAGGACAAAATGAAGAAGGTCTACGACTTCGACCTGATGATGGGCAGCGGCCATATCACCGGCTATTCGCTGGCCGAATCGGAATACGAAGACCACATTTACAACACGATCGCCGAGCTGCAGTCGGACGAGACCATCACGAAGAAATACGGCCCGGCCTGCGACAAGAACCGTATCCTTTTCGCGATCGGCGACGGCAACCACAGTCTGGCCACCGCCAAGACGATCTGGGAAGCCCACAAAGCTGAATGGGGCATGGACCATCCCGCCCGCTACGCCCTCGTCGAGATCGAAAACCTGCATGACCCGGCCCAGCAGTTCGAACCGATCCACCGCGCCATCTTCGGCACCCGGGATTTCGCCGTCCCGATGTTTGAACACGAACTGGGCGATAAGATCCGCATCGAGGAAGTGGAAGACGCCGACGCCATGGTCCGCGCGGTCAACGCCACCCCGGACGGCACCCAGGCCTTCGGGATCCTGGAGAACGGGGAAGCCTTCGTCGCCACTTTCGTGGAAGCCCCGTCCGTGATCTGCGTCGGCTCCATCCAGCAGATCCTCGACAAATGGCTCGCGGAAGGCAAATATGAAAAGATCGACTACATCCACGGGGCACAGGACCTGATCGAGATCGCCTCGGCTCAGGATGTTTCCGGCTTCTACCTCCCGCCGGTCTCCAAGAACGGCTTCTTCCAGGGCATCATCCACGACGGAGCGCTGCCGCGCAAGACCTTCTCCATGGGTGAAGCACACGAGAAGCGCTTCTATATCGAAGCCCAGCAGATCCTGGATTAAGACAGTTCAGGGTTCGGGTTCGAAGTTCGAATATGGTTCAAAAGGCCGCAGTGCTGCGGCCTTTTTTGATGTTTAAGACTAAAATCTGTTCAATTCCAATCAATCTGCAATTCACGTTTTTTCTCAGCACAGTCTGTCAGATACAAATTGATCAGCGTCTGATAAGGGATACCGGATTGAACAGACTTCTTCTTGAAATA
>CADBKS010000279.1 GCA_902795255.1 uncultured Chloroflexota bacterium | reverse complement strand
CGGATTTATTCATGATATTACTCCTTTGAAACATGTTTTGTAAACTGACATCACTGTCATCTGTTATTTGTGATTATAAAATAGGAGAATTTTTCGTAATAGATAAGGCTTTGCCGTTTTTTGACGATTTTTGTTAACCCACAAATTTTATCGGGAAACGCATCGTCATGCGGATCCTGCCGTCCGATTCTTCAAAGGCCAGGCTGCTGCTTTCACCATAGATAAGTTTCAGACGCTGTGCGACATTGCGCAGGCCGACATTATCCTTCCCGTCGGCAGGCGAAGCCTCAATGATATCACGGATCTTTTCCCGGTCAGCTTCTGTCAGCATCCCGCTGTGATCCGTCACCAGCACAACAGAGCCCTCTTCACGGTAAACACGGATCCGGATCTCGCCGCCGCCGCGCGGGGTGATATCATGTTCAACAGCATTTTCAACGATCGGCTGCAAGATCAGACGCGGAACGGAGATCTCTTCCGCACCCGGTTCGATCTCCTTTTCGGATCTGAAACGGTCGCCCAGCCTTTCATGGATGATATATAAATACGCGTCCACATAGCGGAGTTCCTCTGCCAAAGATATCATCCCCCTGCCGTCCCGGTCAAGGGCCGCATCAAGCATCGTGGAGAGCGCTTCGATCATGGCGCTCACTTTTTCATCATCGGCCATGCGGGCTTCCCAGTTGATCACTTCCAGTGTGTTATTGAGGAAATGCGGATTGATCTGCGACTGCAGCGCACGGATCCGCGACTGCTGAAGGGCCTGCTGTTCCTGATAAAGCTGCTCAAACTGATGCTGAAGCTCCGCGGACATCGTGTTGAACCGCTCTGTCAGCTGCATGAATTCGGTATTGTTGGGTACCGGCGTGATCTGGTATCCCCGTTCCCCGGCGGTTACATGCTCGGTCGCTTCCAGCAGGATCTGTGTCGGGCGGGTGACCTGACGGTAAAAGACCCAGGCGGCGATGAGCAGCATCGGGATCCCGAGTGCTGCTGCCGCGAGGAGCCCGTATTTCAGGGACGGCACATCACGCCACAGCCTGAATTTCGGATAAACCGCCGATGCCTCCAGAGTATGGTCCGCGATCAGTCTCGCTGCATTCAGCGAATTCAGTTCGCTTTCAGGTTCCCGCGCGCTGTCCATTTTCAGCACTTCACCGTCAATCGAGATCTCCGTGATCACAACACGGGGCAGATTCAGGAACGAGTTAAACAAAACATCCCGTCCGCACTGCATCACCAGCGTAGCGTACGGGACAAATTTTCCGTCCAGAAGATTCCTTGCGATATAGAGCTCGTTATTATATACGAAAAATCGGATCGCCGTATCTTCCTCAGCCATCCGGTCCATGATAAACGGCTCCGCTCCGTCCCGGTATTCCCGTACGACCGCATACTCCGGGTAGGTCGGATAGACCACATGGGATCCGATGTCGATTCCGTTCCTGAAACTGATAAAAACGGCTTTGTATTTTTCATCCCGTGCAAAACGCTGGGAGAGGTATTCGTTGACCTGGCTGTAAAGTGCGGCCGCATCTTCGGAGAGCTGATAGGTCCGGTAGGAACTGCGAACGATCCCGTCATAAGAAACATTTTTGGAATCCTCAATGGCGGTTTTCAGACGGATCTCCAGCTGTCCGAAAGCATTATCCAGTGTATTTTCGATTTCCTGCTGGCTGGCTTTTTCATAGCTCCGGCTGAGCATGACCCCGAAAATTGCCGCGACCGCGGCGATCGGGATCAGCCAGCAGATGACCATCAGCGTGATCATCTGCCGGCGAAGGGAAACAACACGTCCGGATCCGGATCTCATGCTTCAGGCTCTCTGCAGATATCTTTCCAGGCCCTGATGGAGGCCTCGGCCTCTTCGGATGAAAGCGCTTCCGCCGCAAAACGAAGCAGCGGCTCTGTTCCGGAAAACCGGCAGATGCACCAGCTCCCGTCTTCAAAGCGCACTTTGCAGCCGTCCGAACGGTCGACCGAGCGGATCTCCCGGCCGAAATCGGGGAGCAGATCCCCTTCATAGATCTGTTTGCGCAGTTCCGCTTTCCGGCCCGGCGTCATACGGATATCGTCATCGGCATAGATCCAGTTCCCGTACTTACCGCATATTTCCCCGTAAAGCTCTGATATTTTTTTGCCGGTCACGGCTGTCATTTCAGTCACAAGACCGGCCGCATAGATACCATCCTTGCCCTGAATATGTCCGCGTACCGTCAGACCGCCGGAGGATTCCCCGCCGATCAGGGCATCCGTTTCAGCCATTTTTGAGGAAACATATTTGAACCCGACAGGGACCTCGTGACATTTCTGTCCAAAGCTTTCCGCCACCTTATCCAGCAAATGCGTTGTTGAATTGTTGCGGACGCAGTCTCCCTTCCAGCCGCGGAACTTCACCAGGTAATAGTAAAGCAAGACCAGAAGCTGATTCGGATGGACAAAATTCCCCTTGTCATCAATAATACCGATCCGGTCCGCGTCCCCGTCCGTTGCGATGCCGAAATCGCACTTCCGGTCGACGACCAGCTGCTCCAGCGGGATCAGGGTCTCGGCAGTAGGGGTCGGCAGTTTGCCTCCGAAGAGCGTATCGTGCATATCATGGATCACTTCCAGATCGCACCGGCAGGTCGTCAATACGGTCCGCAGAACAGACTGACTGACGCCGTAAAGCGGATCCAGCCCGATTTTGAGATTCGCGTTTCGGATCGCTTTTTCATCGATCGAGGACAGAATGCAGTCAATATAGGCATTCGTGGGATTTTCCTCATAGATCATGCCGGCAGCAAGCGCTTTATCATAGTCGACCGAAAGGATGGTTTCCGGATCGATCCGGCTCAGTCTTTCTTCGATTTCCGCCGTGACTTCCGGAGCCGCGTCCCGTCCGCCGGAAGTAAAGATCTTCACGCCGTTATAGATCGCAGGATTATGGGACGCCGTGATCGCCATGCCATACTCCGCTTTTCTTTCACGGATCGTATACATGATCAGCGGCGTAGGGGAGGAACGGTTGACCATATAGGTACGGAACCCGTATCCGGCCAGGACTTCGGCTGCCCAGTGTGCGGATTCTTTTGAGAGGAACCGCCTGTCATATCCGACACAGACTTCCGTACCG
>CADBKS010000278.1 GCA_902795255.1 uncultured Chloroflexota bacterium | reverse complement strand
TTATTCTTCTTCCGGTTTCTTCCGGCGCTGCGAAGGCATCAGCAGCCTGCGCATCTCGGCGCCTTTGGAGATATTTCCGGTGATCTTCATCTGTCCGGTGATGAACAGCCGGTCCGCGGAAAGCGTCCCGTTTGCCATCCCGATCAGGTGATCATAACTCGCGGTCACCGTAGCGTCCGGATGATCGACCGACCGCGGGATGACCTCCACCCCTTCCGGACGGAAGACAAGATGAAACGTCCCGGCACCGCTGCCGATGATCTCGACCTGAATGACCCGCTGATATCCCGGGGGCAGCGTGTGGTGCCGCTTGCCCCGGTTCAGTTCATCGAGCCAGACGTAAGCGTCCTTCAGCTGTTCAAAGGCATCCTGGAAGGTCATATGGCCGCTGCTGCTTCCGATATAGATCTCGGAATACATGCGGTTATATTCCGCTGCGCTCTTCGTCCAGGAAAAGTCCTTGGTCATGCAGCGTTTCTGCAGCAGCTTCCAGGTCCGCGAATCGCCGAAATAGACCCGGACCGCCGCCTGCACCGCAAGATACAGCGCTTTGGAATGGTAGGTAACAAAGGAAAACCCGTCGCCCTGCCCGTCAAAACTGCTGTACTGCCGGACCGAATCTTTCAGTCCGCCGGTTTCATGGACGATCGGGATCGTCCCCATGCGCATGGCCATCATCTGGGAAAGTCCGCAGGGTTCAAAACGCGAAGGCATCAGATACATATCCGCGCCGGCGAAGATCTCGCTGGCAAGCGCTTCCGAAAAATCGGAAGAGAACCCGAGCTGTCCCGGATACTGCCGCATCGCGTTTTCAAAGAAATCGACATATTGCTGATCGCCCTGGCCGAAAACGATCAGCTGCACCCCCATGTTCATCATTCCCGGCAGCGCGTCGCGGATCAGTTCGATCCCTTTCTGTTCGTTGAGCCGGGCCACCATCGCCAGCAGCGGATATTCCGGTTCCTCATTCAGCCCGAACTTCCGCTGGATGCTGGCTTTGCATTTCTGCTTGCCCTTCATGTTTTTAACGCTGAAATTATAGGGAAGGCGCGGGTCCAGTGCCGGATCGTAATGGTCCATATCGATGCCGTTGAGGATCCCGTACAGCTTGTATTCGACCAGGTCCACTACACCTTCGAGCCCCATGCCGTACTTGGCCGCATGCAGCTCCCGCGCGTAGTTCGGAGAAACCGTCGAAACGGCGTCGGCCATCAGCATCGCGCCTTTCATCAGGTTGATGTCATGGCGTCCCTGATATTCATATCCCAGTCCGCCGAGGTACCAGCCCTCAGGCAGGTCAAAAGTGGCGGAAAGGTCGGAAGCCCCGAACTGCCCCTGATAGGCAATGTTGTGGATCGTATAAACGGTTTTGATCCCGTGAAGATCCCTGCGGAACGCCTGATCATTTTTCAGATAGATCACGGCCAGCGCGGATTCCCAGTCATTGCAATGGATGATCTCCGGACGGAAGTCCATATCATCCATCAGGTCGATCACCGCACGGCAGAACACGGCAAACCGCAGTTTGTCGTCATCATAGCCGTAAAGCCGCGGACGGTCAAAAAAGGGATCATACTCGAGGAACCATACCGGAACGCCGGCCCGTTCGCCGCGCCAGAGCCCGATACGGTAGGGCTTTTTACAGTGCACGATGGTGTGTTCGGAAACTTTTTCCAGCAGTTCGCCGAACTCCCTGCGGACGCACTGGTACAGCGGGGTGACGATCTCGACCTCATTTCCCGCTTCCTGAAGCGCGGGCGGAAGGGAAAAAGCCACATCCGCCAGCCCGCCGGATTTACTGAACGGAGCACACTCACTGGTAACAAACATGATCTTCATACGATAAAAACCTCCTTATCAGCAAAACCCGTTATGGGGAAACAATTTACTCATAAATATCATATCACGGATTTCGCGAACCCGCGTCATCTTGCTTCAATTCGCAAAAAACACGAAAAAGAGGGGGGACATTATTCCACCCCAATTAAAAAAAAGCTGCCCCGGTTTCCGGGACAGCCGCATGTTATCAGCTGATTCAGTGCTTCAGAACTGCACCGTTTCCGGAGCGGCCGTGAAGGAAGAGAAGACCGCTGTGGCGTTCTTCATATAAAGAACCTGGGTATTGTCATCGTCGGCGCTGTACATCGCCTTCAGGGAAGGCATCTTCTCCAGCATCGCCACTTTGACCGAGCGGTCATCATCATTCACCAGTTCACAAGTGATGCGCAGCCACTCACTCCCGTTGAACGCGCAGATCTCCGCCTTCGGATTGGCGGCAAGCTGTTTGGAGACCGGCTTTACCTTCCCGGTCTGGATATAGATCCGGCCGTTATAAAGCAGAGCAGTCCCGAAGATCCGGACCCGGGGCTGGTCGCCTTCGACCGTCGCCAACGCGTAATTCTTTGTTTCATCCAAAAACTGATAAACTCTTTCAACAGCTTCCATTATCAAACCTCCCAAATTGTTTTTCCGTCTTTACAACGGAAAACTTATCTGATATCGTTAAGCAGAACTATACTGTAAGAACCGCTCTTTGTCAACCGCTGATTTTTTTCTTCGTTAGTAAGGCTGACCTGAGCAGGAGACGTAAAAATGACGGAAACACCGAAATGCCCGTGCGCGCCGGAATGCGCGCTGAAACAGGCTCTGGAGAGCATCGGCGGAAAATGGAAGCTGCCGGTCATCTGCTCTCTGGCGGTCAACGGCCCGAGCCGCTACAATGAACTGCTCCGCAGCATCCGCGGGATCTCAAATACGATGCTCTCGCAGACACTGAAGGAAATGGAAAGCAGCGGCCTGATCGGACGGAAAGAATATCTGGAGGTGCCGGTCCGTGTTGAATATGCCCTCACGGAGAAGGCCGAACGACTCCAACCGATCCTGTCGGAGCTGATCGAATGGGCCCATTCATAAAAGCCGTATCCGCAGAACACGATCAAAGGAGAAAAGAAGATGACGACAGTCTGCTGTTTTACAGCAAGCGGCAACAGCCTTTATGCTGCCCGCAGGATCGGAGAGACTGTCCTTTCCATTCCGCAGCTGATGCGCCGCAATGAAATCGCGCTCAGCGATGACGCTGTCGGGATCGTCTGCCCGGTTTACGCCGGGGAGATGCCTGTGATGGTCCGGGAGTTTATTTCCCGTGCGAATGGTATGACGTACAGCGCAGCCTTCGCGCAGGCAAAACTGGCGGCGGAAAGCGCCGGTCAGCAGCTGAGATATATCAATGCCGTAAAGATGGCGGACAATTATCTGCCGGGCTTTGACATACAGAAACAGCTCGATACGCTTCCGCAGAAAAATATCGAAGGACAAATCGAAAAGATCCTCGCAGACCTGAAGGAACGGAAACAGACAGAGGTTCCGGTCACATTCCTGACGAAGCTGCAGATGAAGCTGATCGGCAAATTTATGGGTGAACGGATCCTGCGCAGGGACGCGGCCCGGGAGTATATCGTCTCCGACAGCTGCATCCGCTGCGGGATCTGCGCAAAGGTCTGCCCGGCAAACAACATCACCGTAACGGACCGGGTCACATTTTCAGACCGCTGTGAGGTCTGCTACGCCTGCATCCACAACTGCCCGCAGCACGCGATCAGGCTGAAGAAGGAAGCCGGAACACTCCGCTTCCGAAATGAACATGTCAGCCTGAAAGATATCATCAGCATGAACGAATAACACTTTCCGGAGATAATAAGATGACAAAACGAATTATTGCCGTAAACGCCGGTCCACGGAAGGGCTGGAACACCGATACACTGATCAGCGAAGCCGCGAAAGGTGCTGAAGGGGCCGGGGCGGAAATCGTAAAATTCGACCTTTACAAACTGGAACGCTTCACCGGCTGCATCTCCTGCTTCGTCTGCAAACGGAACGCCCATAAAGGGCACTGTGTCTGCCGGGACGGACTCACCCCGGTCCTGGATGCGATCAGGGAATCCGACGGGCTCATCATCGGTTCACCGAATTATCTCTCCGAAATGACCGCATCTTTCCGCGCTCTGTATGAACGCCTGATCTTCCAGAGCCTGACCTACAATCTGGAAACACCCTGCTGCGCCGAACGTTCGGTCCCGGTCCTGCTGATCATGACCTCTAACGCACCGGATACCGCCTATGCGGAGATGCTGCGCGGCTATCAGCAGACCCTCAGCCGCTTCGTCGGCCCGACAGAAGTGCTCGTCAGCGGGAATACCCTGCAGCTGAAGGACTACAGCCGGACCGACTGATGAGACCGTCTTCCCGCAGGAATGCCGGAAGGCATACGAGATGGGCGCAGCGCTCGTATCTGAATAAAAGGGATATCACCGCAGAGCCACAGCGGTCTCCGAATGTGAATACCCGGCCCGAAGCCCGGAAGCCTTTTCGTTCCGCGACTGAAAATCCCGCCAATATCCGAAGCATCGGGACACCGTTAAATCCTGCCGCACCGGCACGTACGATAACATTTGATCTGCGCCATTTAGTGCAGTAACGATCCTTTCATGAAATGCCTGCCGCCCCGAAGCGGCAGTGTTTTTGTGTCCCTAAAATCCGATTTGTAATTTCAGCTTCAGGCGGGTATACTATTTTACAGAAAAAAACCGTCCGATCCGTGAAGGATTCGAAAAATTATTGTACTGAAAACGGAGGAGGTAAGATGCCTTTTCAGATCATCCGCAGCGACATCACAAACGTTTCAGCTGATGCCATCGTCAATACAGCCAACCCGAAGCCGGTCATCGGCGGCGGGACGGACAGCGCTATCTATCACGCGGCAGGAGCCGAGCTGCTGCTGGCCGAACGGAAAAAGATCGGGGAGATCGCACGGGGAGATGCTGTCAGCACACCGGCGTTCATGCTCCGGGC
>CADBKS010000277.1 GCA_902795255.1 uncultured Chloroflexota bacterium | reverse complement strand
CGGGGAATATCTTTACAAACTCCATTTCGAGGGCCGGGAAGCTTATGAGCAGGATCTTATCAGACGCTATGAACGGATCGCGGGCGGCACCTCCATGGTTCTGGACCTGTCGAACGAGGATGTCCGGGCCTGGTTCCAAAATGCCGCGGAAGACGCGGATGCGCAGGAATACGCCCGGCCGGCCGCTCTGGAAGCCGCAGCCGCGTTCTGCCGGACAGACACGGAAGGCACACAGCATATCGATCCGGGCCTGATCCCGCTGCCGGATGAGGACAACGTAACGCTCGGGCAGTGGCTCGACGCGATGGGCGAAGTCTGCAAAACCGTCCGGATGGATCACCGCACCTTTGAAAAGTTCTATGAAATGACCGGTGCCGATCTGGGAATGGAGTCTTTTACCGACCACTACCCCGGCCCGAAAGAGATCAGCAATACCGAAGAAGAAATGTACGGCACCTCCACATATTACGGCGGTTCGCTGGTCTATTACGCGCTCCACCACAGGCTCGGGGATGAAGGCTTCAGACAGGCAATGCAGACGCTGCTGGAGCGCTGTCAGTACAGCACCGTCAATGAGAAACAGTTCACCGCAGTCTTCAGCCAAACAGCCGGAGAAGACCTGACGGACTTCATCCGCCCCTGGCTCTATTACGGTGAAGGTACTGTGCCGGACCTGCCCGGCCTCGAAACCGCGGAAGAGGCAAGGAATAAGTAGGATTCTGGATCCAGGATTCAGGGGTCAGGGAGCAGGGGTCGGAATTAAAAAAAAGGGTGCCGAAGGTTTGATCTTCGGAACCCTTTTTTGGCTTTTATTTTGTTTTTTCTTGCGTAACGATCTGACGGATGTGTTCCATGGCATCTTCCATAATGACGGAAGAGCCGCGCGACACGCCTGCCACATAAGTGTCGCAAAGGTTCATCGGGATCAGTACCCGATAGGCAGCGCTGGAGGCAACAGCGTTCGCCATGGCCGGGGAGATCTCCCCCATCATCGCGTCCGCCATGGCGATCCCGATCGGGCCCATAATGATATCAGCTTTCCGGCACCCGACGATCACCGCATTTTCCCCCGTGGCCAGATGGTCCGCGGCATTTGAGCGCATCATATTCTCCGTCGCGAGACTGTTCGTCCCGACCGCCGTGATCACCGCATCCGGGCAGGCTTTGCGCGTGTCTTCCAACAGTTTTCTTCCGAGCTTTCCGCCCTGGCCATCGATCACAAGAATATTCATCTCTCAGTTTCCTCCAGAATAAACATAAAAGAAGATCCCTTCCGGGGAACTTCCGGCAGCCTCGGACACCAGGATCCGCAGAGCCTCCTCCGCGTCCACATCCGCAAAGAGCTCCGGCACGGCGGTTTTGGCAAGCGCCAGTTCCGCCCCCAGCTGCAGATACGGGGCCGTCAGAAGCTCTTCGGAAAGAAGAAGGATCCGCCCTTCCCGTACAGCCGGAATCGCGGTCCATCCCGGACGGGCCGCCAGGCTCACCGCCGCTTCTTCCGCTGCCGCTGCCGAACGGACCTCACTGCCGAGAACATTTTTTCCGACGACCTTCACGATCACATCCGGAGCTTTGCGGCTCACCCATCCGTCATCCACCAGCAGATTGCTTTCCAGCAGCCGGGCAGAAACATCATAAGCGCCGGATTCCAGGATCATTCCGTGTTCATCGGATGTTTTGAAAATTGTAACATGGTCCCGCACCGTTTCCCAGTAAACATAAGCGCGTTTGCATTCATAAAGGGAATCCGCACGGTCCTTCAGCAGGACAGAATAATACTGCAGCGCGGTCTCCGCTGATTCCGCGTCCTCGGAGACACCGGTTTCTTCCGCCTCATCCGCAGGGACCGTCATGCTTGCCTGATCCGCCGCATTTTCATTCAGCCGGGATACGCGCAATTCAGGGTCATCGTCCGGAGAAGCGCTGCCGGGACCTTCCCCGGCGCCGTGAACCGTTCTTTCAGCTTCGGCAAGGATCTCCGCGGATGCATTCTCATCGAACTCTTTCCGCAGTGCGTCAGGATCTTCGGCTGTCCTGCCATCCGCATCCGCGCTGACGGTAACCCCTGCCGGATCCGGCGCATCCGCGGACCCTGCCCGGCTGCCGTATGCGGTCCCCTCCGATGGACCCTCCGGCAGACTTTCCGCATTCAGCCCCGCAGGCGTATCGGCAGATATACGCAGCGCAGTCGTACGGACACGGCATCCGCAGAGCAGGAACAGCACCGCCGGCAGCAGTGCCGGTAATAACAAACGTGAAAAAAGGGCTTTTTTCATTGATGCAGGCACTCCACAAATTTCAGGCGGAATTTCTGTTTCAGGTCCGCGCGGTCAAAAAAAATCACTTCGGTAAGATCGAGCAGCTTTTTCACCCGGTCCAGTCCGGAACGGTCCATCCGGTGCTCACTGTAGCAGGCTTCTTCGAAAACCGGTACACACGCCTCAAATAAAGCGGCATAATCAGCGCCCGGAGAACTCCGGAGCGCTTCCCCCCAGTCCCGAAAAGGCAGGTTGCCGGATCCGCAGCCGGCACACTCCAGATACCGGACCGCATGGCGGAACACGGCGCATACGGCCTCCGCGGTATTTTCCGATTCGAAGGAATGCCGGATCTCCGCAAGCCGTTTTCTTCGGACCGCCAGCCGGTAAAGTAGGATCCCGGCACCGGCAGCCAGGGCTGCCGCCGGCAGAATGATCAGGAGCAGGTCAATGACCGCCGCAAAATCCGGGCGGGAGATTTGTTCCTCCTCCACCGTCCGGAGACGGAAAGTCCGGTCCGCGGCAGCAGCGCCCCCGCCATTCAGCAGCGTTCTGGAATTCAGATGTCGGGTCCCGAGAAGTTCCTGCGGCAGGTCCCGGGCGTCCCCGCTGATCTGTATGGCAGCCCTTCCGAGCAGATCCCGCACCGTTTCGGATGAAGACTCCACCTGCGGGTCAACACCCGGAAAGAAAACCGCGGTCAGGGCTGCGCAGATCAGGATGATGCCGGCATAAACCGCCGGCGGTATGAACGATCCGTTCGGCCGCAGCAGCGTCATGCCCAGAAGCCCGCCGATCAGCACATTCAGCCAGACAGGAAGCGCCAGACCGAAATAGATCTGCGGAATACAGAAAAGCAGCATGCAGAAAAGCGAATAACGCCCGTCCCGCAGGAGCACGGCAAGCACCGTCAGCCCCAGAACCGTCAGCGCCGCCAGTATTTCCGCTGTGAGCGCCGTCTGCCCGTCCGGAACGGCAAAATAATCATAAAGGTAGGCATTC
>CADBKS010000276.1 GCA_902795255.1 uncultured Chloroflexota bacterium | reverse complement strand
ACAGCAAAGCGTTCACAGACATGCGCTTACAAGCGCACGCGGGTACCAGCGCCTTACAGGCGCAGAGCAAACCACCGGCTCAGCCGGTGGTCCTGATTATCAAAATCAATTAATTAAAGATACAAAATCTGTTTCAGGACGTTTGCGGCATAAAAGAAGCTGTGTTTTCATGGGAGAACCGGATACCGGCTGCCGTTTGCGGACTGCTGAACAATGGTCAAACCGTCCTTTTCAACATGGCACGGGAGCATAAGTACTCTGACGCCTGCGGCTTTTGCCTCTTCAAGTGCGAAGGCGAATTCCGGATGGACCGCGGTGTTGGGAAGGACCTCTGTGATGCCGTTCATCTGGATCACGAATGCGATGGCCGCATGGTAACCTTCACGCGCAGCTGCTGCCAGTTCATGTAAATGCCGTACGCCTCGTTCTGTTGGGGCATCCGGAAAGTACCCGATGCCGTCCATTTCCAGAGTACAGCCTTTGACCTCCATCAGAAAACGGGCATTCCCTTTTTCCATATAAAAATCGATTCGGGAGTTCCCGTACCTGTATTCAGGGATCACCCGGTCAAAGTTTCTTTCTGCCAGCCATTCCCCGGCCGCTTTGTTGGGTGCCTGGCTGTCGATATTGATCAGGATCCCGCTGTTTTTACGGACTGTCACCAGGTCGAATCGGGTTTTCCGGTCCGGTGTACCGGGTTCCGTCAGCCAGATCTCTGCTCCCGGCAACAGCAGCTCCGCTTCTCTGCCGGTGTTTTTAACATGGACCGTTTCTGTTTCCCCATCGATTTCTGCATGCGCGGTGAAACGGTTCGGACGGTCGATGAATATGCCCGGAATGATGTTTTTATAATGCATCCGGCGTCTCCTGAAAATAAAAAAATCTGCTGTATCACCGGCAGTAAATAAATTATAATGAAATTTAACAGCAATGATCCTGAACTCACTGATTCCGGTGTTCTGCATCTGCGGTATCCGTGTCGTATATGATTGTGACAAAATGTCTGACAACTGATGACAATTTTCGATTCCGTTTGCTTTTGTTATATGTTATGATTGATTCAGTCAATATTGCTTAGCATATACGATCCGTCAGATCTGTCAGTTTATTTTTCCGCCCGGCGGGAGAAAGAGAGGTACTGTTGGAAGAAATACTCCGAATGGAAGGCATCAGCAAGCGGTTCGGAAATTTTTACGCCAATAAGAATATCAGCCTTTCTATTGCGAAAGGAGAGGTCCACACCTTATTGGGTGAAAACGGCGCCGGAAAATCCACGCTGATGAATATCCTGATCGGTCTTTACCAGCCGACCGAGGGTAAGATTTTTTTCAAAGGTCAGGAGGTCCACATCGAATCTCCGGATCATGCCGCAAGATTGGGAATTGGTATGGTCCATCAGCATTTTATGCTGGTAAAAGCGATGACGGTGTTTGAAAATATCATCCTGGGCGAGAAGCATTCAAAAGGGCTCTTTATCAACCGGGATGCCCGCAGGAAGGAGATCATCGAACTTTCCGAGCGTTACGGGCTGGATATCGAACCGGATAAACTGATCACGGACCTGGCTGTCGGTGCGCAGCAGCGCGTGGAGATCCTGAAAGCGCTTTATCACGGTGCCGAACTTCTGATCCTGGATGAACCTTCTGCCGCGCTGACAGATACAGAAGTGGAAGGCCTTTTCGCGATCATGCACAAACTGACCGCGGAGGGAAAGTCGATCATCTTTATCTCGCATAAGATGCGGGAAGTTCTCCATATTTCAGACCGCATCACGATCCTGCGGCTGGGCGAAGTCGTTACGACGGTTGACCGCGGAGAGGTGGACGGCCAGAAACTTGCGGATCTGATGATCGGTCGGGAACTGAAACCTTCCCACTATGAAAAAAAGAATGCGGCTTATGATCCGGTCGTAGAACTGAAAAATGTTGATTTCAACAAAACGAATAAACATAACGGTCTGAACGGGGTCAGCCTTACGGTCAATAAAGGCGAGATCGTCGGTATCGCCGGTGTGGACGGAAACGGTCAGACCCAGCTGGCACAGGTGATTGCCGGCGTCATTGCGCCGGACAGCGGAATGGTAACATTGTCCGAGAAGACGGTGCATGTTTTTGATCCGAACGATTTCATTGCGCAGGGTGTTGCCCATATTCCTGAAGACCGCAACCTGCAGGGGCTGGTCGGTGATATGACGATCGCAGACAACTTGATCCTGAAAGAAACTTCCAATCCGAAATTCTCAAGCGGGATCTTTCTGAGGCAGGGCGTCATCAAACAGTATGCCAAAGAGATGATCCAAAAATATGACATCCGCTGTCAGGGGTATGACCAGGATGTCCGCAGCCTTTCCGGCGGCAACCAGCAGAAAGTCATTCTTTCCCGGGAGCTGGAGTCAGATCCGGACCTGCTGATCGCGGTCCATCCGACCCGCGGTCTGGATATCGGAGCTGCGGATTTTGTCCATGAGCAGATGATCCGTGCCCGGGAGAAAAATGTCGGGATCCTGCTGATTTCCGCGGATTTCGACGAGGTCCTTGAAATGTCCGACAGGATCCTGGTGATCTTTGAGGGACAGATCATGGGCGAGTATTCCGGAAAGAATCCGCCGATCGAGGAGATCAGTCTGGCGATGACGGGTAATAGGAAAGGAGGTCACGCATGAAGATCCGGAATCTTTCCGGTTTGATCGTACCGCTGTTTTCGATCCTGCTCGCGTTTGTCATCGGGGCAGTCATCATGGCGGCGCTCGGTGCAAACCCGGCTGAAGCGTTTCAGTATCTGATCAAGGGCTCTTTCGGAACGATCAATGCGTTCGGCAATACGCTGAACAAGGCGACACCGCTGATTTTTACCGGGCTCTGTGCCTGCTTTGCTTACAAGTGCGGTGTCTTCAACCTCGGCGGTGAAGGACAGTTTATCATGGGCTCTATTGTGGCCTGCGTGACGGCACTGGTACTCGGAGAAAAAGGGATCGAGGGACCGCTGGTCTGTGTCCTCTGCCTGGTGCTTGGCGCGATAGCCGGCGGGATCTGGGGCTTTATCCCCGGTATTCTGAAAATCACCCGCGGTCAGAATGAAATGATCATTTCGATCATGATGAATTATGTCGCGACCCTGTTCATGGGCGTGATCTATACCAACTGGATGCGGGACGCATCGGTCCCGCAGACGCTGCCTGTGCCGAATCCGTCAAAACTGGCACGGATCTTCCCGCGGCTGCGTTTCACCTGGGGCTTTGCGATCGCTGTGCTCGTCGGGATCCTGATGTGGGTCTTTCTTTTCAAAACAGGTGCGGGTTTCAAGATCCGGGCAGTCGGT
>CADBKS010000275.1 GCA_902795255.1 uncultured Chloroflexota bacterium | reverse complement strand
ACATGGTCGTATCCATGATCTCTGAACAGAAGGAGAATGACTGACCATGAAAAAGATGCGTTTTGCCGAAAAACTGTATATGTGGGTCATCCTGATTTTCATGTATGCCCCGATCCTGACCCTGATCGTTCTTTCCTTCAACCAGAGCAAATCCCGGTCAAGGTGGGCCGGCTTTACGTTCAACTGGTATATCCGGCTTTTTAAAGATTCGGAGATTCTGAACGCGCTGGCCAATACGCTGGTGATCGCGCTGATCGCGACGATCGTGGCGACGATCATCGGTACGGTCACGACAGTCGCGCTGGTCGGGCTGAACCGCCGGACCCGCGCGGTCATCATGGGCATTACCAACATCCCGATGATCAACGCGGATATCGTTACCGGTATCTCGCTGATGCTGCTTTTCCGTGTGCTTCATTTCCAGTCCGGGTTCATCACGGTCCTGATCGCGCACATTACCTTCAACATCCCGTATGTCATGCTGAGCGTGATGCCGCGGATGAAAACCATCTCCCCGAGTGTGTATGAGGCCGCGCTGGACCTTGGCGCGGAGCCCTGGTTCGCATTCCGCAAGACGGTGCTGCCGGATCTGATGCCCGCGGTTTTCTCCGGAGCGCTGATGGCATTTACGATGTCCATCGATGATTTCATCATCACCTATTTCACTAAGGGATCCGGATTTGACACGCTTTCCACGAAGATCTATAACTCGGTCAAGCGCGGGATCCAGCCGGAGATCTACGCGCTTTCGGCGATCATTTTCGTCGTGGTCCTGGTGATGCTGTTTGCCTCCAACCGGCTGAAATCGGTCCGGCCCGCCCACCGTGAGCTGGATGACAGGCGCGCAAAGATACGCAAGGTCCTGATCGGCGCTGCGGCAGCGGCAGTCGGGATCGGAGTGGTCCTTCTCGGGTTGTTCTTCGGCGGTGCCTTTACGAGAAAGGACAACCAGCTTTATGTCTTCAACGCCGGCGAATACTGCGATCCCGAAGTGATCCGTATGTTTCAGGAGGAAACCGGCATTGAGGTCGTTTATGACGAGTTTGAAACGAATGAGATCATGTATGCCAAGATCGCGGCGGATCCTTCCGCATATGACGTGATCTGCCCGTCGGACTATATGATCGCCAAGCTCATCCGGTTGGATATGCTGGAACCGATCGACCTGAATGAAATGCCGAATGCCAGGGACAACATCGGCGAACAGTATTACCGTTCGGCCGAGTCCTTTGACCCGGGCAACCAGTATGCGGTCCCCTATTTCTGGGGAACGGTCGGGATCCTTTATAACACCACGATGGTCGATGAACCGGTCACCAGCTGGGATATTCTCTGGGACGAAAAGTATAAGGGTGAGATCCTGATGCAGGATTCGATCCGCGATGCCTTTATGGTGCCGCTGGCCCGCCGCGGTTTTTCGATCAATACAACGGATCCGGAGGAGATCGCAATCGCTACGCAGGATCTGATCGATCAGGCGCCGCTGGTGCAGGCCTATGTGGTCGATCAGGTGAAAGATAAGATGATCGGGAATGAAGCCGCACTGGCGGTCTGTTATTCCGGTGAGACCCTGTTTGCACAGTGGGAAAATCCGGATCTGGAATATGTGATCCCGGAAGAAGGGTCCGAGATCTGGATCGATGCCTGGGTCGTGACCAAGGGCGCGCGGAATATGGAGAACGCGCTGAAGTGGATCGATTTCCTCAGCCGCCCGGAGATCTCACTGATGAATTTTGACTTCATCACTTATTCCATCCCGAACATCCCGGGCCGGGAACTGATCGAGGATGAAGAGGTCCGCAACAGTGAAGTCGCGTTCCCGCCGGATGAGGATCTGGAACGCTGCGAGACCTTTATCGATTTGGGTGAGGAAGCGGACAAGCTTTACAGTGAAGCCTGGAAGAAAGTCAAGTCAGCCAACTGACTGACATAAGGTTATGTATGCAAAAGCAGTCCGGCCGCTGATCGGACTGCTTTTTGTTCTGATGCGGATCATAGACAGGAAGACGGGTTATGGCGAGCACCATTCGGAGAGCGATCGTTATCGGGTGTCCGGGTTCGGGTAAGAGCACCTTTTCCCGGAAGCTTCGGGATCTGACCGGTCTGCCGCTGTATTATCTCGACAGGATCTGGCATAAAGCGGACAAAACGACCGTCACTCGGGAAGAATTTGACGCGGCGCTGGAGGAGATCCTGGCCGGGGACCGCTGGATCATTGACGGAAATTACAGCCGGACGCTGGAGCTCCGTCTGCAGGCGTGCGATACGGTCTTTCTGTTTGATCTCCCTTTGGAAGACTGCCTGCAGGGAGCCTCCTCCCGCATCGGAACGGTTCGGGAGGATCTTCCCTGGGTGGAAACGGAGTTTGATCCTGAATTCCGGCAGTGGATCGAGGATTTCCCGCGGGACCAGCTGCCGCGGATCTGTGAACTGCTTGAGCTGTACGGGGCCGGGAAGACCGTTTTTGTTTTCCATTCAAGACAGGAAGCGGATAACTGGCTCTCGGGATCGTATGTACGAACGGCCTGAAACGGCTTACCCGATAAATTTTCTGTAGAAAGCGGCGTGTTTTTCAGCGATCGAATCCCAGGAGAGTTGTGTTTGCGCGAATTCCCGGCCGGCTTCTCCCAGACGTTTCCGAAGTGCCGGGGCATCCATCAGGCGTTTCAGCGCGGTGCGCAGGGCTTCCGGGTGTTGTTTGTTCAACCGGCTATGGTTCGGCAACGCGCCAGACGCGGTCTTCACCCATACCAACTCCTGAAGCGGCATAAAGCCCGCCCGCGTGTATTGTTGCCTGGCGTTCATAGAGTGTGTAAATTACATCTCTGTTAAGGTAAATGCTTTCGCTGTTGAAGTAATCACTTGGATTGAGCTGATATTCATCTTCAAAAGAGAAGTATACTTTGTAGTATCCCTCTGGAAGATTCATAATCATGTCTTCACCACCAGCGCGGATTGAGCGGTTATAACCTGAGTTTGCATAAGTTACAATGTTGTCCTTCTTTACACACCAGTCAGAAATTGTATAAGAAGTACCGTTCTTGCAGGTAATGTTGTACTTAGCAGTTACAGGCTGGGTGATAACTGTTGTTGTAGTAGTTGTGTCTTCTGTTTTCTGCTCAACAACTTTTTCGGTGGTCTTTTTCTGGATTACGATCTTTGGTTCATCTTCTGGTGCAACGATAAGACATCCAGAAAACATACTGATTACAGCGATTGTCGAAAGAATTGCAATAAGTTTTTTCATAAAAAAATCTCCCTTGTTTGAGTTTGTTTACATGTATTTAGACACTCGGGAGATAAAAAAAGTGCACTTTTTTTTGAAAAAAGTGCACTT
>CADBKS010000274.1 GCA_902795255.1 uncultured Chloroflexota bacterium | reverse complement strand
TCCATTGACAAATGTCATATTATCGTATGACTATATGCATTATGGTAAACGTTTGCAGAATAACCGAAAGCGTATAAAATAGAGAGGAAAGCGGAGGTGGATCTTATGGATATCACGTTTATCAATGTCGGATACGGGGAAGCGATCCTGGTGACGGTGCCGGATCTGGAGCGGGACGGAAAGCCGTTCATCATGATGATCGACGGCGGCAGCAACCTGGACGGGGAATATACCGGTGAGAGCGGCCGCATCCGGGCGGTCGATTTCCTGAAGAAAAAGGGGATCACGCATATCGACCTGGCGGTTTTCACCCATATCCACGAGGACCATACCTCGGGACTGGCGCGGGTCCTTTCGGAGATCCCGGCGGACCGGTTCTGGACCACGATCGCCATGGATCCGCGGTATTACGGGAAGACGGCCGGCGCGGGCGCGCAGGCCAATGAAACGAACACCAAGGCGCTGGTCTCCATCAACGCTTACAGTAAACTCATGGCTGAACTTCCGCAGGAAAAGATCACCTGGCTTGAGGGGATCCGGCCCGCTTATTTCCGCAAAGGCGGCCTCGTCATTGACGTACTGGGGCCGGAGCCGTCTGATAAGGCAACTGTGGACGGGCTGGTGAACAGCTGCTTTGCCGCCGAGACCGGCGAAGCGCTGGACGCCGCGGTGACAGCCACAACGGAAGCCATGAACAACGCGAGCCTGATCCTGCGGCTGCATTATAAAGGAAAGACGGTTCTGCTCTGCGGCGACACGAATGCATCCGGGTTCGGCCACGTGATGGCTGCCGATCCGGCGCTGCTGAAGGCGGATGTATATAAGATCGGCCATCACGGCCAGGCGGATTCGGTTTCAGCGGAACTGGTGAAGGCCGTGGATCCTTCCGTGATCGTCTGCTGTGCCTCCAACGATCACCGCAGCAATTCCTCCAATCCGAAGACCTTTGAAACGATCCGGGCAGCCCTCCCCGGAAAAGAGGTGACTTATCTTTTCCAGGACGGCCTCTACATGGCGGAATGGAACCCGGACACGGCCCCGCGGAACGGCATCACGCTCCGCATCACGGAATCCGGCATCACCGCCGCCCGCTGCTGAAAAATCAAAGAGATAAAACAAAAAAAGGATGGTTCCCCATCCTTTTTTGTTTTTAACAGTTTGTTCAGACCGACAAAATCAGGAGGCCGGGTATTCTGCCGGCTGCCGGCTGCCAGCTATTTATCCGCACTTTCCGTGATCGTCAGCTCTCCCGCGTCCTTCCCGTAGCGTTCCACGAGCATGCGGTTCTGGGCAGCGTGGGTCAGGCAGCCCGCCCCGCCGATGCAGCCGCCGGTGCAGGCCATGCCTTCGATGAAGTTGGCTTCCAGCCGGCCGTGCTTTTTGCGGTGCAGGGCGTCTTTGCATTCAGCGATCCCGTCGCAGCTGACCGCGTTCAGGTTGAAATCGGTGATCCCCTGTTCCTTCAGCGCTTCCCGGACTGCTTCGGCCAGACCGCCGCAGCGGGCGAAGATGCGGCCGAAGTAAGAGGACATATCATCCATCGCGCTTTCTTCGAGTGTATCGATCTCGATATCCCGGCTGGCGAACAGTGCCTGCAGTTCCTCAAAGGTCAGCGCGGAGTCAACATACGGCTTGACGCTGTCCAGCAGGATCTCTTCCTTTTTGGCGGTGCAGGGCCCGATGAAGACGACTTTGATGCCCGGGTTCTGTTCCTTCACATGTCTGGCGATCGTCGCCATCGGGGAAAGCGCGCTCGAAATATAGGGAACCAGCTCCGGGTACTGGCTGCGGACCAGCCGCACAAAAGCCGGACAGCAGGAGGAGATCAGGAAACCGCGTTCGGCCAGCTCTTTTGACTCTTCCTTCGCGACCATATCCGCGCCGTGCGCTGCTTCCACGACCATGTCAAAGCCCAGTTCCCGCAGGCCGCTGACGACCTGTCCGAGTTTGGCGTAGGTGAACTGGCTGGAGATCGCAGGGGCGACGACCACACAGATCTTTTCACCCGCTTCTTTTTCCTTCAGCAGGCGGATGACGGTCAGAATATAGGATTTATCCACAATGGCGCCGAACGGACAGGCGTAAACACAGGCGCCGCAGCCGGTGCATTTATCGTAATTGATGCTGGCGCAGCCGTCCGACGCGGTCGTGACGGCATTCAGCTTGCAGGCATTCTCGCAGGGACGCTTGCGGCTGACGATTGCCGAAAACGGGCAGACTTTTGCGCACTGTCCGCATTCCACACACTGTGATTTATCGATAAAGGCGCCCTTCCCGTGGACGAAGGTGACGGCCTTTTTGCGGCAGACATCCACACAGTGGTGGGAAAGGCAGCCGCGGCAGGAGTCGGTCACATAATATCCCCCGGTGGGGCATTCATCACAGGCGATCTCCAGCGGTGTAATGACGCGGTTGTTGCGCGGGGCAACATTCATCGCGATCTTGACACGCTCGGCACAGATGGCGCGTTCCTTGTAAACGCAGCAGCGCATCGTCGGCTTTTTGCCGGGAGTGATGATCTGCGGAATGTCCATGATCCCTTCCAGAAGTGTGTCCCGCCAGGCGTTTTTGGCGAGTTCCCGCAGGACCCTGTATCTCAATTCCTGTACGCTTGTATCAAAAATACGCATCGCTGTGACCTCCGCTGTGATGTTCCATTAATATCCTTAATTTTATATTATATCGGAGACGTACATCCCCGCGGGAAGATAGGGATTTTGTGAATTTTGGGACAAACTGCCGGCCCATCCCGGGCTTCCGTATCATAACCGGCGTTTTGCAGAGTGTGCGGCGGCGCTGCGACAGAAAAACCCGGGCGGTGCCGGGCTTCTGTGAGAAGAAATGTACTTTTGTTATTGGAAGAAAGATGCGTCTGTTTTTTAGAATAGTCCTCCGTTTTGTTGTTCCCCGGGAAAATCCGTCCGCGGGGTTGGCATGAATCAGTGGTTACTTTTTATTGTTAGCGTTATCTAACTATCAATGAGTATAAATGGGTTCCCGGGTTCTGTCAACCATTTTCAAATAAATTAGTTACATATTGCTAACTGATTCGTTTGCGGGGATGATGCAGCCCATTTTTTTTATATTTTCCGGGGCTATCCCAAACCGACATCCAGCGCCATCATGATGGCGAAACCGAACGCGAAGCAGACCGTTCCGATGTTGGAATGGTCCCCCTGCGACATTTCCGGGATCAGTTCCTCGACCACGACATAAAACATCGCCCCGGCCGCGAAAGCCAGCAGGAAGGGAAGGACGGGGACAAAGAATCCCGCCGCCGCGATCACCATCAGGGCGCCGAGCGGTTCGACAGCGCCGCTGAGGACCCCGTAAATGAAGGTTTTCCATTTCGGCA
>CADBKS010000273.1 GCA_902795255.1 uncultured Chloroflexota bacterium | reverse complement strand
GGTCACGACCAAACTTTTAGATATCGTGATTACCATCGGGCGTACAGGAAGAGTTACTCCCAATGCAATTCTTGAACCAGTACGAGTTGCCGGCTCAACGGTGCAAAGAGCAACCCTCAACAACGAGGATTTCATCAAAGAAAAGGGCTTGATGATCGGCGATATTGTTGGTTTGCACAAAGCCGCGGACGTCATTCCTGAAGTCACGGGGCCGATTGTTTCTCGGAGAGATGGCTCCCAAATTCCTTGGATTATGCCTGATAATTGCCCAGTCTGCGGGGAAGCACTGACCAAGGTCAAAGGCCTCCATTATTGCCTTAATCCAGAATGTGGCTCCCGAAAAATCGAGGGCATGATTCATTTCTCTTCTCGCAATGCGATGGATATTGATGGTATGGGCGATCGCGTCGTCGAAGAATTTTTCGCGGAAGGATTCATCATCGCGGTTCTGGATCGAACGGATGAAATCCGCCGTGAATTCCTCAGAGGAAACGAAGACCACGTTCAGGTCGCTGTCCTTCAAACGGTTGCCGATCGCATGGAGCAGATGGGTCTTGCCCATACCGACACCGCCGTAGATGAAAAGCGGGTTATAGGCTGTCCCGGGCGTCTCGGCAACGGCACGGGCCGCGGCTGCAGCCAGGTTGTTGTTGCCGGAAACCACAAAGTTATCGAATGTGAAGCGGCTCAGGATGTTCCCGGTGTGCTTCTGTACAGCCGGAACAGCCTGCGGAGCAGCCGGGGCTGCTTCTGTGACCGGAGTTTCTTCCGCCGTTTCTCTCTCCGCCGGGGAAGGCTGCCAGTTGCCCGAAACCACAAAGCTGACCTTCTGCGGCTCACCGTGCATTCCGGAAAGGATCTGTTCGATCGTTCCGCTCAGCCGCTGTTCAGCCCAATCGCGGGTGAAACCATTGGTCATGCCGATGGTATAGACCCCGTTCTCCCAGGCGAGCAGTTCCGCATTCCCCAGCAGCGTGCTGAACGTCTGCCGGTCCATGCTTCCCTTCATCTGAGCCATCGCGGCTTTCCACGCATTTTGTGCGGAAGCTGCAGCGCCCGTGAGAATTTTGGTGGTTGGGTTTTCGTTTTTTCTAACCATTGTCGGTATCTTCACATTCTGTTCATTTCCGGTGCAGGGACACAAAATCCCCCAGAGCCGCCGCCATACGGCGGTTCAGTCCGTGAACGATTTGTTATATTTCCGGAGTAGTCAGGGCAGTGTTTTCAACCCCATCCCGGTACTGCCCGTCCGAAGTGAGTTTATTTTAGCATAAAAAAAACGGCCCTGTTTTGACCCTTCTCGTAACGGATTAACCTTAAATTAAGAGAATCCTTTAAGATTCGGATTCTTAAAAAAGAATTTTTTTCCTGAAAATCTGTTTCAGAATTGACAGAAAAAAACCGATCTGAAGGACCTGCGCAAGGGACTAAAGTACAAATTGCGTATAAATTTACGGAATGAAATGTACAGACCTTTTTCTTAAAAAAAGATCCGGAGGATGATAAAAAAGGACCTTTGCCAGTTTCAGAAATGGGAAAATTAGTGATGGTTTTTCCCTTGACAAATTTTCCGGTCTTCAATAACCACTTTATATAGTGCATATTCCGTGCCATTCTCCAATTTTTCTCTGCTGTTTTCATTATATCATTCGGACAGATAACCCGGGGACTATCCGCGGTACATCCGGATATAGACCGCGATCAGTTCTTCCCTGGTGGTGACGGCAAATTTTTTCTTCAGGTTCTCCACATGGTGACGGACCCCGCTGTATGAAAGCCCCATTGCCCGACCGATCTCGGTCTCACTGGCCCCCATCGCCAGCAGATCCAGCACGTTCCGCTGGTTTTTACTGAGCATCGGTGTGGCATCCCTTTCCGCGACCAGCAGATAATTCCGCAGCCGCACCGCCGCGGGATCCTGAAGCACGACCGGAAACGGATAAACACCGAGTTCGATCTCCCGGCTCACCTCATCCGGGGATTTGCTGCAGGTCTGATATATGAAGGATCCGTCATTGACTGCGATGATGATATGTGTCATTTCGTTGCTGCTCCGTTATTGTTCATCCGAGGTTTCAAATCAGTCACTTTTATAATAGTAGAACATATTTATTATATTGTCAATATATTAGAACATTTTTATTATTATAGAACAGCATTGGTTTTCAGCAGCTCCCGGACCGAATCCGGAAACTGGCGGGAACCGATCCGCATCCCGGATCGTTATACATAATGAAGACCGGATACGCCCCCCTCAGCACAGCTGAGTCATAACACCAAAAAGCCCGGCCATGCCGTGCAGCGAAAGCCTGCGCAAACACACCCGTATTCGGGCCGCGCCATGCGAAGAACAGCCTTCCGGGTGCCATGAACACAACAATGTGAGTGCTTTATCAGGGAAGAACTTTCTGCAGACAATTTTATTTTTGGCCTGCTTCTTGCTTCCCAACTAAGATATAATAAAATGAAGAAACGAATACAGAAAAGGAGTTCTTTATGAAGAAGAATTTATGGATCGCGGTCCTGCTTGGCATCTGCGCCGTTTTGCTGTTCGGGATCTGCGCGGCATCAGCACAAACTGAAGTTTTCGAACACTACGAAAAGAAAGATTATGACCCGCATATGCCGCCGATCGACCTGAACCCGATCCGCTTCTATGTGCAGGATGAACACGACGGCACCTATACACTGACGCTCACACTCAAAAACGTCACCAACCGTGCCTGGCCCGCCGGTCAGTACCAGCTTCTGGTCAAACGCGGCAGCGACTACCTTGCTGAAGGCTCCGGTCCCCGCTGGACGATCGAAGATGCCGTGCCCCGGGGATACACGACCGAGATCACCGCGACCCTGAAAGAATATGTCCGCGGCGGCCGCATGGTTTTTTACATCCTTGACGGGAACAATTCCTTCTACAGCTTCTACATCCGCCTGTAACACCGGAAGAAAAGCAGAGATATAAAAAATCCGCAGAAATCTGCGGATTTTTTATATCAGGATCCCTGACTATTTCAGTTTTCCGTAATCCTCATCGGAAACAGGCTCCAGCCATTCGGCAGACGCATTTTCACCGGGGACCTCAAGCGCCAGATGGCTGAACCAGGAGTCGGCAGCCGCGCCGTGCCAGTGTTTCACGCCAGCAGGAATGTTGATGACCTTCCCGGGCGTCAGCTCCACAGCCTCCTTGCCCCATTCCTGATACCAGCCGCGCCCGCCGACACAGATGAGCATCTGCCCGCCGTTTTTGTCGGAATGATGAATGTGCCAGTTGTTGCGGCAGCCCGGTTCAAAAGTCACATTGAAAACCGGGACCTGATCGGTCGTCAGCGGTGCAAGGTAGCTCTGCCCGACAAAGTATTTCGCGTA
>CADBKS010000272.1 GCA_902795255.1 uncultured Chloroflexota bacterium | reverse complement strand
CCACTCGGCAGCCTTTTCCGGCACCTCGTCCTTCTCCGGGGATGAAGTCATAAACGCTTCCCGCAGCTCGTCATAAAGCTCCTGCGCGTCCTTCAGAATATCATCATAGGAACCGCAGCTGGTGATCAGCGCGATCTCAAACGTTTCGGCGTTCTTTTTTTCTTCGTGTTTCTCCGCCATACCGCGGTTCCCCCTTTCATTAGAGTTCAGAGTTCAGAGTGCAGAGTTCAGATAAATCGGTGATGCATTCCGGGGGAACGGGTTCTCCGACTCAATCCTGAGCCTCCGGAAACCGGCCCCTGCTGCACCGTCTCCGTCTCAGATCGTCGGGCAATGCCCGACACCGATTTTCCCTACACCCCGGATCCTGGCCCCTGTTTTAAACCCATTTTACGGCGGCAGAATTAAAAAATAAACCGGCAATGTTGTCCCTTGACAAGCGTTCCGGAATATGGTAAGAGCTTCGCGCAGCCGGCTGCTGCCTAAACTCAACTTCACCCTTCACATTTCACACTAATAAAAGACCGGCAATTTGCCCAATCCGGGCCAAATTGCGGGCAAAAGCGAAAAACGGTTGTACAATTATTATTTATTCCAACAGTGAGGATGCAATTATGGAAAGTCATGTTTATATTCCCGCCGGTTATCAGCCGCCGCTGGATATTTATGATGTACAGCGCGCGATCACTTATATCAAAGACACTTTTCAAAACCAGTTCGCCGACAGCCTGCACCTGAAACGTGTCACCGCTCCGCTCTTCGTAACGGAAGAATCCGGTCTGAACGATAACCTGAACGGGTATGAACGTCCGGTCAGTTTTGACATCCCGGCCATCGGTGTGGATGCCCAGATCGTCCAGTCCCTGGCCAAATGGAAGCGGATGGCCCTGAAACGCTACGGTTTCGAGGTCGGCAACGGTCTGTATACCGACATGAACGCGATCCGGCGTGATGAAAACATTGACAATATCCACTCGGTCTACGTGGACCAGTGGGACTGGGAAAAGGTCATCACCGCGGACGCACGCACGACGGAATATCTGCACCTGGTGGTCAAGGCGATCGTCAACGCGATCTGCAACACCCACGAGCTGCTCCGGGCACTTTACCCGCAGCTGAAGACCCGGCTGAGCCGCGAGATCACCTTTGTGACCTCCCAGGAGCTGGAAGACCGCTGGCCCGAAATGACGCCGCGGGAACGGGAACGTGCGATCGTCCGTGAACACAGGACCGTTTTCATCCAGGGGATCGGCAAAAAACTCCGCTCCGGTCAGCGGCATGACGGCCGTGCCCCGGACTATGACGACTGGGAACTGAACGGCGACATCTTTTTCTGGAACGATACACTGGATGATGCGCTGGAGATCTCTTCCATGGGGATCCGTGTGGATCCCGCGTCCCTGGACAGGCAGCTGACCGAAGCCGGCGCGGACTACCGCCGGGAATTCGATTTCCACAAAAAACTGCTGGCGGGCGAACTGCCGCTTACGATCGGCGGCGGTATCGGACAGTCGCGCCTGTGCATGCTGATCCTCGGCTGCGCCCATATCGGTGAGGTCCAGGCAAGCCTCTGGGATGCCGAAACCCAGCGTGTATGCAGTGAAGCGGGGATCCATCTTCTCTGACGGCACCGTAAAACCGGCCCCGGCAGATAAACCCAGAAAACAAACGGCAGGCGCTCTCATACGCCTGCCATTATTTTATGAATTTCTGATCTGATTTTCGGAGCCGGAGTTTATTCAAAGTCCGCGACGATGCGCAGGATATCAAAGCCCTCGGCATAAGGCCGCTCGCAGATCGCGCCGTTGCGGATCAGCGTCGCACGGGTCACTTCCGGTGAGAAGTAATATTTCCCGGCATAGGTCTTGTACTGTGCCAGTGCAGCCAGTTTTTTTTCAACATCCGCCTCATCAACACCGACCAGGAAATCCGGGAAGAAACCGTAACTGGAACGGATCACGTCAAACCCGAGGACCGTACGGCCGCGGAAAGCCCGCAGTGCTTCGGCTGTAAGAACGTTATGATCCTGATGGACATCGGATTTGGTATGGACAAAGACGATATCCGGATCGTCCCTGCGCATGACCGTGATCATCGCTTCCAGAATATCCTGACGGCTTTCCTGAAAACGGCGGGTCTCGAAATCCAGCAGCTCAACGCAGTCTTTCGGCACACCGAGCGTCTCCATGGAAGCATAATGTTCAGGGATCAGATGGGTCAGCGCCGGATTTTTCCGGTTATCGGAAAAGGTCACGCAGCGGATATCCGCTTTGCCGGCGATCCGTGCGATCAGCGCACCGCACCCGAGTTCGATATCATCCGGGTGGGCACCGATAAAGCAGACTTTTTTTCCGTAAAAACGCATACCGCTCATTATTTTGTCCCGATAAAACCGCCGACGACTTTGGTCATCACCAGCTGCCCGTCCCGCTCGACGATCTCATCCGCAACACGGGTGATATCCTGAATAAGCTGCTCGTACTCGGCCTTACTGTTGAAAAGGGAGGTCCACAGGCGGCGGTCCTCATCCAGCGAGGCGCGGGTATAAGCGATAAACGGCGCTGCGTTTTTGAAAGTCAGCGGGTTTTCGAAAATCTCGGTATCGACTTTGGAGAAGGTGTTTTCAATGGCGGCATAGATCTGGCTGCTGTAGCGGGAGCTGCCGGGCATCGGAGGGATCTCCTTCCCGCTGGCCTCACGGATCACGTCATAGAAAACCTTTTTGTTGTCCGGCATCGGGCCGGAGGTAAACAGACGGCCGCCGGGCTTCAGCACACGGTGCATCTCACTGATCGTATAGGGGATGTCGCTGGCGTAGTAGATCGCGAAGCAGCAGCTGACCAGGTCGAAGGTGTTGTCATCAAAAGGCAGCTGACGGTTAAAATCCAGCGGCAGGATGGTGAACGGCTCTCCGAGTTTTGTGTTTTCAAAACGGGCCTGTTCCAGCAGTTCCTCATTCACGTCCCCGCCGGTGATATCAGCCTGCCCGTTCAGATATTTGTGATAGGACATCAGCTGTTTTCCGCCGCCACAGCCGATATCCAGGATCTTCATCCCGGGCTTCAGATCGAGGACCTGAAGCATCCATTCGTCGATGTTGCGGCCGCCGTATTTGTTGTGAATGTCGATCCGCGTCAGCAGATCGTTGGTCGTCTCTTTATAATCGATTTTTTCGTTCATTCGATTCTCCTTGATCATTTTTCAACTTTTATATTATAGTGGATTTTTGGATTTCCGGTTTGAAGCGTCACAAAGTGCTGATTTTACACGAAAAGCGTCTCCGCAAAATCAGGACCACCGGCTGAGCCGGTGGTTTGCTCTGCGCCTGTAAGGCGCTGGTACCCGCGTGCGCTTGTAAGCGCATGTCTGTGAACGCTTTGCTGT
>CADBKS010000271.1 GCA_902795255.1 uncultured Chloroflexota bacterium | reverse complement strand
CATTTCCTGATCCAGTTCCCGCATCTGCTGCGCATCAAGGGTGCGCGCTATTTCCCTTCGCTGGGGCTGAAGGATCCGAATGTCCGGGAGATCATCCGTCTGATGATCCCGCGGCAGATCGGGGCCTCCGCGGTCCAGCTGAATTTCCTGGTCGATAACTATCTGGCTTCCTTCCTGGCGCCCGGTTCGATCTCCGCGCTGAGCTGGGGGCTTTCACTGATGCTGATGCCGCAGGCGGCGATCGCACAGTCTGTCGCCACGGTCTCGCTGCCGATGTTTTCCGTGCAGCTGGCCCGGGGAGAGAAGAAGGAGATGCGTTCTTCATTGGCTTCGGCGCTCCGTCTGGTCCTGATGCTGGCGATCCCGGCTACCGCCGGACTGGTGATCCTGAGTACGCCGATCGTCCGCCTGGTGTTCGAACGGCGTTCCTTCACGCCGGAAATGACGCAGATGGTCGTCTGTTCACTGATCTGGTACGGTGTCGGGCTGGTGGGACACTGTGTGGTGGAGGTGGTGTCCCGTGCGTTTTACGCCATGCATGACACCAAAACACCGGTGATGGTGCTGTTTGCCTCCATGGTGCTGAATATGCTGCTGAATATTGTCCTCTCGAAGTTATTCGGAGCGCTGGGCACGTATCCGCACGGCGGTCTGGCGCTGGCCAATTCCATCGCGACGGCGCTGGAAATGTGCGCGCTGCTTTATTTTATGAATAAAAAGCTGGAAGGGCTGGAAGGCCGCTATATCCGGAGCGGTGTCTCGCGCTATGCGCTTGCGGCCTGTGTGATGACCGCGGGACTTCTGCTCTGGCTGCGTTTCGTCAGTTCAGGGACGCTTGTTACGGTCGCGGGCGGTCTGGTGATCGGCGTCGGGCTTTATTTTGTGATGTGCGTGATCCTGAAGGTGGATGAGCTGAAGATGCTGAAGTCGCTGGTGAGGAGAAGATAGAGGATAGCCGGAGATCTTCGGTGGGCAGGCGGCAGATCGGGCCGCGTCAGGCTGTGTACGGGCTTCCGGCTGCATATTAAGAAGTGTTATTTCGGTTGTAAGCCTGATCATCCGGCGCGGATAACAAAAAACCGGAAGTTTGAAACTTCCGGTTTGTGCGCTGGGGGGGAATCGAACCCCCACGGCTTGCGCCACATGGCCCTCAACCATGCCTGTCTGCCAGTTCCAGCACCAGCGCATACGAGAATTATTATATACGACCGTGCTTTTCTGTCAAGAAATTTGTGACAATTGATTATTTTGGCCACTTCCCCGGGACAGGGACGGCTGAAACCGGCCGGTTCGGTCCCTTTGCGGTTTATCAAAACTCTGCGGACGGTATTCGGCCGTGTTTTGCTGCGGTAGTGTATAATTGATTTATCACAACAAGAAGGAAGGTTTGCCATGAAGAAATTTACTGTTCTCGCTTTTGTGTTGGTCTTTGCTGCGCTGCTGTGCATTCCCGTATTCGCGGACGCTCAGCTGGAACTGATCGAATCATCCCTGATCGTTTATGATGACGATGATGACGGATACTTTTTCGCCCGGGTTGCGAATACCGGCGATGCGGCGGGATATTTTGATACGGGTGTTCTGGATCTCCTTGACGGGGACGGGAATGCCTTCATAACGAAGAACTGGCTCGGAAGCTCTCCTTCCGGTATTTATCTGGAGCCGGGTGAATCCACGTTTGTTCGTTATTCGATCTGGGATAAGACGCTTCTGGAGACCCGCCCGTCCGGATTCAACTATACGCCGACGATCAAAAATTACGGCACGAAATATTCTCTGGTCCCCTGTGCCGCGGAGTTCTATTTCGATCCGCAGTCCAAGTATGACAATTCTGTCTTTATCACATTTACAAACAACACCGACGGGCTGATGTACGGATTCGAGATCGTGAGCGCGCTGTATGATGCGAATGACGATCTGATTTATGTCAGAAGTTCCGCTCCGGATGCGATCGCCCTCCATCCCGGGAGTTCTGTGACGATCAGTCATTATATCGACAGCAGCCTGTGCGAATACCTTGCAAATCATGACATGGTTCCGACCCGTGTTGAAGCTTATGTCTATCTGAAGGCCAACTAGTGGGCAGGGAAAGGTCAAGGGAAAACCGAATATGATCGAAAAAATCCGCAGTGCGTTTGAATCTTATCAAAGTGAAATGATGAAAGACCTGGCCGCGATCGTGGCCATTGACAGCTCCGGCGGGGATCCGGAACCGGATGCTCCTTTTGGAAAGGGACCGGCAGAGGCGCTGCACGCGTTTCTCGCGATCGCTGAGCGGATGGGGTTCGAGACGGACAACGTCGACAATTATGCCGGCGCGGTCAGCCTGGGCTCCGGGGAAGAGACCGTGGGGATCCTCGCGCATCTGGATGTCGTTCCCGCGGGAAAAGGCTGGACAACGGATCCTTTCACGATGACGGTGAAAGACGGGAAAATGTTCGGCCGCGGTGTGATCGATGACAAAGGTTCCGCGATCGCAGCGCTTTACGGGATGCGCATCATCCGGGATCTCGGGATCCCGCTGAAGCGCGGTATCCGGCTCGTGGTCGGAACGAATGAAGAGCAGGGTTCCAAATGCATGGAATACTATGTTGCGCACCGGGAACCGCCGACGCTCGGCTTTACGCCGGATGCATCCTATCCGCTGATCCACGGGGAGAAAGGGTCCTTCTGGGCGAAGCTGCTGTTCGATAAGGAGGATCTGCCGATCCTGAAGATGGAAGCCGGTGAGGCATTCAATGCTGTGCCGTCGGAGTGTGAAGTCCTGCTGGATGCTTCCGTGGATCCGGAAACCCTGAAGGCATCGGCTGATAAGGGCTTTTCCGAAGGCTATCCGGTAACGATCGAAAAGAACGAAGACGGAACGGTGCACATGCTGGTGAAGGGGCTTGCGGCCCATGGAAGCATGCCGTATCTGGGCGTGAATGCCGCGGTCTCAGCGGCGATGATCCTCTGTGATGCACTGGGCGAAAAAGCCGGCAAAATGCTGCATTTCGCCAAAGATGTGATCGGCCGGGATCCTTACGGAAAAACCGCGGGGGTTTATTTTGAGGACGAAAACGGCGGCCTGACACTGAACCTCGGGCTTGTTCGTTTTGAAAACGGTGAGGGCTGGCTGGGTACGGACATCCGCTTCCCCGTGACCGGTACAGGAGAATATGCCACCGGGCTTTACCGGGCGATGGCTGAAAAATACGGCGTCCGCTGTGATATTCCGGTCCCTTCCGAACCTCATTTTGTTCCGGAAGACAGTGAACTGGTGACGAAACTGCTGAAGGTTTACCGCGAGGTTACCGGTGAAAAGGACGCGAAGTCCTTCACGATCGGCGGCGGCACCTATGCTCGTCATGTCGGTAAAAAGTTTGTGGCTTTCGGACCGGAATTCGGTGACCAGGATTACCATATGCATAACGCGGATGAATGG
>CADBKS010000270.1 GCA_902795255.1 uncultured Chloroflexota bacterium | reverse complement strand
GGATCAAAGGGATCCTGATCAGCGCGATCGAGAGCAGCATGCAGAGTCTTTTCTCTTCCGTGAGCACCCAGGCAGGAACGGCGGCTGCCGTGATCGGGCAGTCGCCGTCGGATGCCATGGGCGGAAGTGTGCTGACATTGATACAGAACATCTCGGAGACCGTCATCATGCCGATCGCCGGGATCATTCTTACGTTTGTGGCGTGTTATGAGCTGATCACGATGGTCACGGAGCATAACAATCTCGCAAACCTGGACACATGGATCTTTTTCAAATGGGTCTTCAAGACAGCTGCGGCAGCGCTGATCATTTCCAATACGTTCAATATCGTCATGGGAGTCTTCGATGTTTCACAGTATGTGATCGGGCAGGCTTCCGGTGTGATCTCGACAGAAACGTCGGTATCGTCTATCGACATGGACGCGCTCGATGCGTCGCTGCAGGCCATGGATGTCGGGCCGCTTCTCGGCATGCTGATCACGGCACAGCTCATGCAGCTGATCATGCCGATCATATCCGTCGTTATCACGGTCATCATATACGCGAGGATGATACAGATCTACCTCATGGTGTCGCTTGCGCCAGTGCCGATGGCGACGTTCGGCAGCCATGAGATCTCGCATGTGGGCAAGAACTTTGTCCGGTCGCTTCTGGCGCTTGCTTTTCAGGGCTTTCTGATGCTCGTCTGCATCGGGATCTATGCCATGCTCCTGAAAAATATGACGGTTTCCGATGACATCATCGGCTATGCCTGGGGCGTGATCGGATATTCGTTCCTTCTGATCGTGACGCTGATTGAAACAGGATCCATATCAAAGAGTATTTTTGATGCTCATTAAGGAGGGTGAGGAAAATAAATGGCAGCATATGTACCGGTTCCGCGGGATCTCTCCCGCGTGAAGGAAAAAGTGTTTCTCAACCTGACGAGGCGGCAGACACTGTGCTTCGGGGCGGCGATCCTGATCGGACTGCCGCTCTTTTTTCTTGTGAAGAAGACGGGAAATATATCGCTGGCTTCGCTCGTCATGATCCTGGTGATGATCCCGTTTTTCCTGCTCGGCATGTACGAGAGAAACGGGCAGCCGTTCGAGGTGTTTCTGAAGCAGTATATCGAGTTCGCGTTCATCAGGTCGAAGAAGCGTCTGTACAAGACGGATAACTATTACAGGATACTGGCCCGGGAAGACTGGGCGGAAAAGGAGGTAGACCACATTGTCTCTGTTTCACAGAAAAGAAAAGGAAAGACAGATAAAAATTCCTGAAGGGCTTACCCGTTCCGAGAGAAAACGGGTGAAAAAGATCGTCACGGCGGCGCGGGGAGGCGACGGAAAGCCGAACACGGCGCAGCGGTCGATCCCGTTTGAGCGCATGTTCCGGGACGGGATGTGCCGGGTAAGGAAGGGATACTACACAAAGACCATTCAGTACGAGGATATCAATTACGAGCTTGCGACAAAGGAAGATCAGG
Organism: uncultured Chloroflexota bacterium; assembly: GCA_902795255.1. The sequence continues at coordinate 1,987 of CADBKS010000270.1, read as the reverse complement.
AAGCGATCTTCGAGGACTGGTGCGGATTCCTGAATTTTTTCGACAGCTCCGTCCATTTTGAATTTTCCTTCCTGAACACGACGATCGACAGGGATGAATTCCAGAAACGGATCCTGATCCCGCCGGCCGGCGATGACTTTGATGCCCTCCGGAAGGAGTACAGTCAGATGCTTCTCCATCAGTACGCACAGGGAAACAACGGGCTGATGAAGACCAAGTATCTGACCTTCGGCATCTATGCGGATTCCGTGAAACAGGCGGCGCCGCGGCTGGCCCATATCCAGACGGATATCATCAACAACTTCCGGCAGATCGGCGTGTATGCCTATCCGCTGGACGGGAAAGAGCGGCTGAAAATGATGCACCAGGTCTTTCACATCGGAGATCTGGAGCGGTTTACCTTCAGCTGGGACTGGCTTCCGGAATCCGGACTCTCGGTCAAAGACTTCATCGCTCCGTCTTCCTTTACGTTCGGCAGCCGGGATATGCAGGTCGGCGGCATGTATTACGCCGCTTCGCTGCTGAAGATCGATGCGTCACAGCTCAATGATGAGACGCTGAAGGATTTTCTGAACATGGAGTCCGGGCAGATCGCCACCATGCATGTACAGGCGGTGGACCAGAACAAAGCGATCAAGATGATCAAGAAAAAACTGACGGAGATCGACCGTTCCAAGATCGACGAAAACAAGAAAGCCTACCGGAGCGGATACGATGCGGATATCATGCCGTCGGATCTGGTCACTTACGGGCGGGATGCCAAAGCGATCATGGAGCAGCTGCAGAGTCAGGACGAGAGGTATTTCATGGTCACGTTCCTGATCATTAATACCGGGAAGACGGAACAGGAGCTGCGGAACAATGTTCTGGAAGCCGCCTCGATCGCCCAGAAGCATAACTGCAGTCTTATGCGGCTCGATTACACGCAGGAGCAGGCACTTATGAGCAGCCTTCCTCTTGCTGACAACCAGATCCATATCGAAAGAGGACTGACGACCGGGGCCACGGCGATCTTTGTCCCGTTCACGACGCAGGAGCTTTTTCAGGACAGTCCGGAAGCCGTGTACGGCGGCCTGAACGCGCTTTCCAACAACTTGATCATGGTGGACCGGAAGCTTCTGAAGACACCGAACGGCCTGATCCTCGGCACGCCGGGATCCGGCAAATCCTTTGCGGCAAAGCGGGAGATCTACAACGTGTTCCTTGTGACGGATGACGATATCATCATCTGCGATCCGGAGTCGGAGTATACGCCGCTGGTCCAGAGCCTGAAAGGGCAGGTCGTTCATGTCAGTCCGACCAGCACGCAGTATATCAATCCCATGGACATCAACGCGAACTATTCGGAGGAAGACAATCCGGTTTCCCTGAAGGCGGATTTTATCCTCTCCTTCTGCGAGCTGATCGTCGGCGGCAAAGAAGGACTGCAGCCGATCGAAAAGACGGTCATCGATCGCTGTGTCCACCGGATCTATCAGAGATATTTCGAGAATCCCGTGCCGGAGAACATGCCACTTCTGGAAGATCTGTACAACGAGCTGCTCGCCCAGGAAGAAAAGGAAGCGCAGCGTGTGGCAACGGCACTGGAGATCTATGTCAAGGGTTCCCTGAATCTGTTCAATCACCGCACGAATGTGGACATCAATAACCGGGTCGTCTGCTATGACATCCGGGATCTCGGCAAGCAGATGAAGAAACTCGGCATGCTCATCGTACAGGATGTGCGCTTTGTTTCTCGTTAACCTACGCAGAAATGCGTAATAAAGCGAGACGGGTTCCGTAAAAAGAACTCGAACTCTGTATCTGATTCGGCAGGGGAAGTTCCTGCCTGACCCCGTGTGAGGGGTTACAAAAATTCTAATCTCCGACGTGCACCCATTGTGTCAGGTGGGCTGTGCGAAGCTCGGTGAAGAGCGGGGAAGAAGCTTGAGACAGCTTGGATAACCGCGGGAAGCTATAAAACAGTCATGCTGAGGATGTTTTGTTG
>CADBKS010000269.1 GCA_902795255.1 uncultured Chloroflexota bacterium | reverse complement strand
ACCGCAGAACTGCTCAGATCACGTACTTTGGCAGGAACGGAAAAAATATTCTGAAAAAGCCGTTAAGCTTCAATTTTTTCCGAGCACCTACAGATAATGACGTCATGAAAGCCGATTGGTATAAGCTGTTCATCAACAATTACAGAGTAAAAGTCTATGAAACTACTGTAACAAAAGATAAAGACTGTGTGAGAATACGATCCGATATGTCATTCGGACGCAGCATATACCGTCCGTTCGCAAAAGTATCTGCCGAATATAAGATCGACGGAAGCGGAAGACTGACTGTTACCGCTGTTCTTGATGCTGACGATGAAAAACTGAAGATACTTCCACGTTTCGGACTGAGATTATTTGCGGATAAAGCATATCGCAGCGTGAGCTACTTCGGGTACGGTCCGACCGAAAGCTACTGTGACAAACACCGTGCAAGCTATATGGGACTTTTTACATCAGATGTTTCTGATATGTACGAACCATATCTGCGGCCACAGGAAAACTCATCTCATTGGAACACAAAGGAGATGACAATCAGCAACGGATTATCATCTCTTACGATCTCATCACCTGACGGTTTTTCGTTTAATGCAAGCGAATACACGCAGGAAGAGCTTGCCGGAAAAGCGCACAGATTTGAACTTGAAAAGTCCGGATGGACAGTAACGCTTGGTGATGAGACATATATGGCTGCAGTGAGAAGCCTGAACCTGTTCAGGCGTTCAATGAAAGCAGTCGTACTGTTTGATATTCAGAATGAAATCAATTACATCTACAATTGCATTGCAGTCGCCGTGCTGCTCACCGCTGTTTTCGCTGCTGCGCTGATCCTTTGGCTTTACTGGGTGCGGCGCTATGTTCAGGAGCACGCACTGTCCGAAGCGCAGAAAAAAGCGTATGCCCCTACACGGATCCGCACTGTCACAACTTCACTGGGCCTGATCGGTATGATCGTGATATTTTTCGTGATGCTGACCTATCAATCCATCGGCAGTCTGTATATGGAAGTCATTTCGGATCGGGATTCTCTGTCCTTATTGGTCAACCGCATGTCCGCAAGTGAGGATTACAGTTCAAAATACAGGCTGGATGAAGAGTCCTGGGATATTTATTATGCCCGTCAAATCGCTTCTCTTCTTGCGGTGAATGAAGAACTGTGGACAAGAGCCTTTCTTTTCGATGTGAATGAGAAGATCGGCGGTGAGTATGTCATGCTGTTTGACGAGGATGGAAAGGAGATCCTGAGCAGCAACGACTATACCCGGCTTTCTCTTGGCACCGATATATGCGGAAGCTGCAGAGGTTTCCGCAAACTGCTTTTGGGTGACACGGATATGGTCCTGCAGCCGGAATATGACAATGTGGCCGAGAAAACGACGCAGCTGATCGGGGTCAGGGCGGGAATGCCCGGCATCGAACATTACGGAGCACTCATTTTAGCTGTGGATCCGGAACTGACCTGGGTGGCAGCGGAGGAGAAGGATTTCAGTTCTTTCATGAAATCGATCACTCCTTCCGAGAACCTCAGCCTGGTCATTGATCCTGAAAACAGGCGTGTCCTTTATTCCAGCAAAGAAAGTTATGAAGGCTTATCCATCGATTCCCTTGGCCTTGAAGTTTCATCTGTGGAGTCTCTGGATCTGGATACGTATACGATCTCAGATGAGACTTATTACGGTCCGCTCACGAGCAAAGGCGGCCGGCAGTTCCTGTACCTGTCAAACGGATACATTCTGCAGGTGAACGCGCTGCCAATGGCTTTGGTCTCTGCTGTGTGCTTAATGGTCATAACGCTGCTTATCGGATCCTTTATGCTGTTCCGTTATACGGAAAAGAGCTACAGGGAGGCCGTAGTGGACCTTGGTTCCGCGCGAACAAATTCATTGCTCGATGACTCGATCAACAATATGTGGCTGAAAATTCAGAGGATCGATGATGAGGACCGGAGCCTGAGAGAACGTTGGAAACTGCTGCTGCCGGAGAATAAAGTCAGTATCTTTGTTCAGGTCTTTTCAGCCATTCTGCTTGTGGTCATAACTGTCATGATCGTGGATTCGGATTCTATGGCTGCCCGTTCTGCGATCGGTTTTATTCTCCGCGGAAATTGGAAACGCGGGATCAATCTTCCTGCTTTTGCGGGTGTGACGATCCTTATTCTGAGTTTCATCATTTTTATCTTCTTTAAAAATTTGCTGATGTCCATTCTGGATAACATTCTGGATCCAAAGGGCGAGACGATCAGCAGGCTTGCTTTCAGCCTGCTTCAGTATGCCGCGATCATCGCGCTTGTCTTTTACAGCTTTTCTTTCCTCGGATTCAACACAACGGCTCTGCTTGCCTCCGTCAGTGTGCTGTCGCTTGCGGTGTCATTCGGTGCGCAGGGCCTGGTCGCTGATATTATTTCCGGAATCTTTATCATCTTTGAGGATGATTTCCGGGTGGGCGATATCATTGAAGTCGATGGCTTCAGCGGGATCGTGCAGGAGATCGGTGTCCGTTCGACAAAACTGATCGGTATCGGGGATAATGTCAAGATCATCGGGAACCAGAGCGTCAAAAATGTTCTGAACATGTCTAAGATGAACTCCTGGTATTCGATGGAGCTGAATGTTCCAGCAGATCAGCCGCTGGATGAGATCGAAGAAATGCTGGAGCGGGAACTGCCGGTCATCGGGAAGGCGATCCCGGAGATCATCAGCGGGCCGTATTACAAGGGTGTCATGTCCATCGGGGAAAATAACACATTGTATATCATTGCCGAATGTCAGCAGGAATATTACCGCCGTGTCCAGCGCGAACTGAACCACGCGATCCGCATGCTGTTTGATCAAAGGGGATACAAAATCAGGGATGCAAAAACAACTGAGTAAATGCGCGCTGCGCGGAGCGCTGCGCGCAGCAGTCAGTAACCGGTAGCCGGCTGCCGATTGGAATTGGTGTCGCTTCGCGACGTTTTGAGATAGCGCCGCTGCCGACGCGGAGCGAGATCTTTGAATGACGTGAGGCGTCACCTCGGATAATTCCGAATTCCGCTTTCCGAATTCCGAATTGAATAACTTCACCCTTCATATTTTCCACTCCAACAGTCCTTTACACGAGTAAAAACTGCCGGCTGCCGGCTGCAAGCTGCGGGCTGAAAATTGGTTGTCACAAAAAAATAATGAATTTTCAAAAAAGTACTTGACAGGAAAAAAAGGCTGTATATAATATTCAAACGTTGCCCACGAAAAAGGGTGACACAAAAAAGAACCTTGACAATTGAGAAGCAGCAGAAATAAACAAACCAGACAATTCCGGCGAATTTCCGTAAATGCAATTTACAGCTGAAAAGCTGAAAAAGTTTAGCGGAGAGTTTGATCCTGGCTCAGGATGAACGCTGGCGGCGTGCCTAATACATGCAAGTCGAACGGGTGTAGCAATACATCAGTGGCGAACGGGTGAGTAACACGTTGGTGACCTGCCCCAAAGATGGGAATATCACCT
>CADBKS010000268.1 GCA_902795255.1 uncultured Chloroflexota bacterium | reverse complement strand
TCGGACTCATGGCGCTGGTCACGGCGCAGAGCCAGTATCTCGGCGGTCAGAACGCTATGAACTGCGCTGAATCCACTGCTGCCGCTGCCGACGAAGAAGTCCGGGATCTGCTTCAGAAATGCTACGAGGCGGCCAAGCAGATGCTGCGGGAAAATCGGGAGACTCTGGATGAAATCGCGCTGTTCCTGCTGACGAAGGAAACCATCACAGGCGACGAATTCATGGCGTTCCTGAAAAAGCCGGAAGAGCTTCCGGAAGCTGAGGAAGCATCTGTTTTTGATGAAGAAATCGCCGCCGAAGGCCCTGTCGTTGAAGCGACTGAACCTGACGAAGATGAAATCTGATCATAAAGGATACGCCGCACCGGCGGCGTATCCTTTTCAAATTAACTCGGGAGGTAACCATGATCCGGATTAACAAGGAAACCTGTATCGGCTGCGGCCGCTGCGCCTGCGATTGTTTTCCCGGCGCAATTACCGTAATGGAAAAAGCGGAGCTTTCGAACCCCGCCGCCTGCATCGGCTGCGGACACTGTGTTGCGATCTGTCCCGTTTCCGCCGTCTCCTATGACGGTCTTCCGGCGGATGACATTATTCCCAGCGAGAAGGACGTCCCCCCGGAAAAAATGCTGGGCTTGATGCGTTCCAGACGCTCCTGCAGGCATTTTAAAGCAACGTCTCTGCCTGATGAAACCCTGAATTCACTTCTCCAGGCAGCCCGGGCATGTCCCACCGCAAAAAACCTTCAGGCTACCCGTTATATCACCGTGCGGGAGAGGATCCCGGAGCTACTGGATCTGGCTCTGGATACGCTGGGCCGGATTGGGCAGAAGCAGAGCGAGACAGCGACCGATCCGTCTGAAATCCGACGGGCGGAAAACTTCATCCGCTGGCGGGAGCAGCGCAGGACTGACCCGGATTTTGATCCGCTGTTTTTCCACGCGCCGCAGCTTCTCATCTTTGTTTCTCCAGAGGATTCCGTATGCGACGCGGCTGCGGCTGCCGCCTATACGGAATTGATGGCAGCTTCCCTGGATCTGGGATGTCTCTACAGCGGCTACTTTACCGCCTGCGCGGCCATGTCCCCCAAAATCAGAAACCTGCTCGGAATTGGAGAAGCGGAACGGCTGGTACGTTGTCTGGTGCTCGGATACCCGGATGTTTCATACCCTTATAAAGAAAACGGAGGCATATGCCTCCGTTTTTCAGTTTCCGGGCTTCAGCGCCGCATCCACCTGATGCACCTGCGAGACGCTCGGGGTACTCTGCGGTTGCTTCGATGGTTTGTTTCCTTCCCCGCATCCTCCGAACCGGGACATCAGCAGCAGGATGCCCGCCAGCAGCAGGGCGATCAGTGTGAACCGGAATCTCCGAAAGCTCTCCCTCCAGGCGGCCGGTCCGTCCTCCCGTTCGATCCGGGTAAGGATGGCCTCTTTCAGCCGGGACGGCGGCTCATGAGAATCCATATCCTGTCCGTTCAGCTTCACTGCATGATCTGTCACGTCTGAGGAGAGCTCCGTCAGCCATTGGGAAAAGGACTCGTCACAGGGAAACAGGGAAATCCCGTGCCATGCTCTCAGGAATACTTCCCGTGTATGGTCAAAGGCAAGATCCGGATCTCCATCCACGGACAGGATCCCGCGGTAAACAGCAGGAAGATGCTCCGAGATCAGCTCGGCAAACGCATGCTTATCCCCTTTTGCCGCCTGCCTGATCCGCTGCATTTCATCCATCGTCTCACCTCAGATTCTGCTTGACTTCTTTTGCAATCCGGTATATCTCCTCCATCGAGGAAACCTGGGCGATCTCCCGCTTGAAGGATCCGGCGTGGGGTACACCATGGAGATACCAGCACAAGTGCTTTCTGGCTTCCAGGCACGCAATATGCTCGCCCTTGTCAGAGGCGGCCAGTTCAATCTGACGGACCGCCACATCAAACCTGTGATCCAGCGGCAGCGTCTCCGGAACGGGTTCTCCGTTCAGCGCCGCTCTTGCCCGGGTAAACAGGAACGGATCCCCAAATGCCGCCCGGCCGATCATCACATGATCCGCCCCGGTATACCGCAGGATATGTACCGCGTCTTCCGCCGCAGCCACGTCGCCGTTTGCCGCCACCGGAATCGAAACCGCCTGCTTGACCTCCCGGATCGCGTCCCAGTCCGCTCTTCCTGTGTACATCTGCACCTTTGTTCTTCCGTGAACGGCGATGGCGGACACGCCCGCTTTTTCCAGCATGACCGCAAGCTCCACGCAGTTCACATGGCTCTTGTCCCATCCCTTCCGCATCTTGACTGTGACCGGAACAGGTACCGCATTCACCACTGCTTCTGCAATATCCGCTGCCAGCTCCGGTGTACGCATCAAACCGGATCCGTCTCCGGAATTGGCAATCTTGGGCATCGGGCATCCCATATTGATATCGATAAAATCACAGCCGCTCTTTTCCAGAGCGATCCGGGCACCGCGGGCCATCATGTCCGGGTCGTTACCGAAGATCTGGACTCCGCAAACACTGCCTTCGTTTTTCCGCAGCAGCTGCAGGGTCTTTTTGTCTCCGTAGCAAAGCGCCCTGGAGGATACCATTTCCGTTACAGTGATATCCGCACCATAGGCGGCGGCGATCGTTCGATAGGCCCAGTCCGTTACGCCCGCCATAGGCGCAAGGATCAGTTTGGCCTCAAGCGTTTGCACTGTACATCCCCCGCATTCTGATCTGAAAAGCTATATGCATGATACCACAACAGAAATCAGATATCCAGACATATTTCATTCTGCCGTGCATGACTTGATCTCATGTTAGAAAAATAACCAAAACAATCAATGGAGAAGCTTTCGGAACAGTTGAACCCCGGACGCCGTGCGGTCCGACAATCTGACTGCAGATCCAGGCGGCTTTTTTATTCTCTGAACTACCAAATTCCCTGAAAACCTTCTCCCCTTCGTCAGTATGAAAAACACCGAACCGGGAAAAATGTTCAAGCCAGGAAAAACATCCGGGAGGTTGAACAAATGCTTGGGAAGGTGGAACTGTGCGGCGTCAACACGTCGCAGCTGAAGGTCCTGAAAAACGACGAGATGATGGAACTTATGACCCGTTACAAAAATGGAGATCGGAAGGCGATGCAGCAGATGGTAGAGGGAAATCTGCGGCTTGTTCTCAGTGTGATCCAGCGATTCGACCGCAGCGGCGAAAACCCGGACGATCTGTTTCAGGTCGGCTGCATCGGGCTGATCAAGGCCATCCAGAATTTTAACCCGGACCTGATGGTGAAGTTTTCCACCTACGGCGTGCCGATGATCAGCGGCGAGATCCGTCGTTTTCTTCGGGACAACGCACCGATCCGTGTCAGCCGCAGCCTGCGGGACACCGCTTACCGCGTTCTCCAGGCACGGGAGGCCATCCTGCGGGAACGTCAGAAGGAACCGGCCATGGAGGAAATCGCAGCTTCCCTGGACCTGTCTGTGAATGAAGTGAACGCCGCCATGGACGCCATCGCCTCGCCGGTCAGTCTCCATGACCCGATCTATTCTGACGGCGGCGACCCTTTAACCGTCATGGATCAGGTCAAAGACACAAAAAACACGGACGAAATGTGGATCGAACACATTGCACTCCGGGAGGCCATCAAGAATCTGGATGAACGGGAAAGACGTATCCTGGCCCTTCGGTTTTATGACGGCCGGACACAGATGGAGGTTGCAGACCAGGTCGGGATCAGTCAGGCCCAGGTATCCCGACTGGAAAAAAGCGCGATCTCCCAGATTCGAAAGGCAATTGCTGTTCAATAATGACCCCCTGATGCATATAGTGTCAATGACGGGAGGGATCTATATGATGGTACGGTTATCGGAGCTCAAATGCAGGGAGGTCATCAATATTTGTGATGGCTGCCGCGTCGGATTTGTCAGCGACGCAGAACTGGAAACCACCGGCGGAGACATCATTGCGCTCATCGTTCCGGGAAAACCCCGGCTGTTTGGTTTGCTGGGGTACGAGGATGATTATGTGATCCCCTGGAACTGTATTCGCAGGATCGGAAGCGACATCATTTTGATCGAAGCGGATCTGGGAAAAATCAAGGTTCCGTGCAAGCGTAAAAAATACTTTTAAAAGGCAGGCAACTATTGCAGAAGCAGACCATTTGGAAGCAATTGCAAGAGCGCACTACATGAAATTCCAAAAAGCAGAAAATTCACTTGATGAAATTGGAAAAATCAATTCACCTAAAAAAGTTTGGCAACTTATAAAAACATTAGCTAAAATGGGTTATCATAAATGGCAAAGTGTGGATTACATTGCTAATTCATACGAAATTCGCCACAGTTTGGATAAAAAACTCAGCACAAAACTAAAAAAAATTGATAAATAAATAATTTTATACGCGCAAAAAATGTGCATAGAAATATGCACATTTTTTAATTTATTTTTTCTGCCATAGCAAGAAATTCAAGTAAACTAACCACTTTTGTTTTTTTGTTTTTAATTAGTTGCAATCCTTGTTTCAGCCCTAGAATACAGGCAGGACAAGAAGTTATAACGTAATCTGCATCCGTATTTTGGATATTAAGTGCTTTATTTTTTGAGATTTGCAATTTGAAATAATTTTTTCAAAAAATGCGTCGCTTTTTAAATGACATGGTTTGTGGAAAGTCACTTTTACAGGCTTTTTAAACTCAAATTTCAAACCTTTTAATGCAATTATATCACCCCAATTGAGCGTTTTTTTCAGAGTAATATTACACTCAAAATATTTCCCGTAACTCAGCAGAGTGCTTTCACAACTTGCGCAATCGGTTACGAGATAGTCATAATCTGCATTAAGTTTTTCAATATTTATTTTGGCTGCTTGTTCAAACCTTTTCATATTGCCTTCTGATAAGAATGGCAGACCGCAGCAGTCAAAATCTGGTGAAAGAATTTTTATACCTGAATTTTTAAAAATTTTACTCAAATATTTGTCTGTATTGGGAAAAATCTGATTTACACAACCTTTGAAATATATAACAGACAAACAATTTTGCTTTGCATTATCAGGAGATTCTTCACACTCTGTCATTCTTAGGGCTTTAGTCCGAATAATATCCTGCTTAGAATGATGAAATATTAATTTCCCAATTATTGAAAATGGAACTGTAAGAATAAGTGAATACATTACACTTGAAAAAGAAAAGGAAATAAAAGAAAGGGAGTGGAGAAATATTGAAGATTTTAAAAATAATGAAGAACTTCTTCAAAAGAGATTAAAAAAATTT
>CADBKS010000267.1:2745-6240 GCA_902795255.1 uncultured Chloroflexota bacterium | reverse complement strand
TTCTTCGGCTGCCTTCGCGGCTTCTTCTTCAGCGGCCTTCGCAGCTTCTTCTTCAGCCTGTTTGGCAGCTTCTTCGGCGGCCTTCGCGGCTTCTTCTTCAGCTGCAAGAACTGCGAGATATTCCGCTTCCTGCTCGATGGTCGGGATGATCACTTTCTGGTCAACAGTGATTTCGCATTCGGTCATCTTGTTGAGCAGCATGAAAAGATCATAATTGACGTTAAAGAGTTCCTTCGCGATATATTCGCAGGTATCACCCTCTTTAACAACATATTTCGTCGGCCGGACGGGTTCTTCCGTTTCGGCTTCAACCGGCTGTGTTTCCTGTGCCATGACAGGAAGGCAGATGACAGTCATCATCAGGACCAGCAGCATTAAAGTGAACAGTTTTTTCATAAACTTCTCTCTCCTCTTTCTGTTTGGAAATCGAAAAACCTGATCAACAGCGGAAACCGCATATTTATATCAGTTGTCAGCTATAAATTTTTCTTGAAGAAGGTCATTCCCTCTTCCACCGTCTAAATAATAGCATGCCGGCGGGCATTTGTCAAGAAAAGTTTATGCGAAAGGATTCGTTTTTGGGACGAACGGAGACGTCTGCGCAGGCTCAGATCCGCTCAGATGTCAATGTCCATTGCCAGATTCAGCTGATAATCCGGATAAGCCTTCTGGATCTCATCACGGATCTCTTCGAAAACCTTTTTCCGGTCTTCCAGGGCAAAATCAAGGATGACATCGAGATTGATGCGTTTCTCGGCCAGGTCCGCGTAAAACCCGTGGATCTGCAGCACGCCTTCATGGGAGGTCGCGATGCGCGTGATCTTTGTGCGCATGTCCTTGATCTCATCATTTTTGGTGTTCATGGAGTAGATGCCGATACCGGTCATCGCGATGCCGTGCTTCATCAGTACATTTCTGGCAATACGGCGTTCCATCGCGTCGATCTGATCCGCTGTCATGGTGTCCGGGACCTCAACATGGACCGAACCGATGTACTTTTCCGGACCGTAGCTATGCAGGAACAGGTCAAAGGCGCCGGATACTGCTTCATCTTCACAAATGGTCTTTTTGATCGCGGCAACCGTTTCCCGGTCTACCCGTTTTCCGAGAATGTCATCCAATGTTTCGCTGAGCATTTCGTAACCGGATTTAATGATGAAGATGGAGATGATCACACCGACGTAGGCTTCCAGGCTGATGTGCCATATGAAATAGATCACTGCGGAAAGCAGGACCGATGCGGAAAGGATCGCGTCAAACAGGGCGTCCGATCCGGAAGCGATCAGGGAACCGGAGTTTACCTTCTCCCCCATGCGTTTCACGTAGCGGCCAAGCAGCAGTTTGACGACCACGGCCGAGGCGATGATGATGAGGGACGTGATGCTGTAATTTGATTCTTCCGGATGGATGATCTTCTTGACGGATTCAACGAATGAGGTAAGACCGGCATAGAGTACGATCGCGGCCACAATCATCGCGCTGAGGTATTCGATCCGTCCGTATCCGAGCGGGTGTTTTTTGTCCGGTTTTTTGGCTGCGAGTTTGGTACCGACGATCGTGATCACGGACGAAAGTGCGTCGCTCAGGTTATTGACGGCGTCCAGAATGACCGCAATGGAGTTTGAAACCAGACCGACCGCGGCTTTAAACCCCGCCAGAAAGATATTGGCGATAATGCCGATCACGCTGGTCCGCACGATCACCTGATCTCTTGTGGCCTGCATTTCTTCAATTGTGCTTTGCTGGCTGTTCATGAGTAACTCTCCTTCATGTTTCGTTTTCTGTCAAATCATATTATTTTACAGCAGATTGCTGCTTTTTCAGCGGGTAAAGTCTGCATAATTGACATTACGGGACCGCAGATACAGATTTATATGAAGAGGTCCGGGGGATATTTCCGGTAAACCGCGGAGGTGAGGATCTGCCGGAGAATACGGGACGCTGACAGTCTGAGCGCGCTGCGGGAAAGCCGTCTGCAGATGAGGCCCTTCAACAGGGCGAACCGGACCCTGATCCCTCCCGGCATGATCAGGTCGTTCCCTGCCATGACCGCGGCGGCGTTGTCCGCGCGTCCTTTGCCGGTAGCGTGCCAGTCGCTCATGACGATGCCGTCAAACCCCCATTCCCCGCGCAGGATCCCGGTCAGGAGCTGATTATTCTGGGCAGCATAGACCCCGTTGATCAGGTTGTAGCTCGACATCACCGCGGCGGGCCGGGCCTCACGGACGCAGATCCGGAATCCTTTCAGATAGATCTCCCGCAAGGCCCGCTCGCTGACGATGCTGTCGGAACCGTTCCGGTTATCTTCCTGATTGTTGCATGCGAAATGTTTGATCGTGGCATAATTTCCGGGAACCGACTGGACCCCGCGTACCACAGCTGCCGCGATCTTTCCGGTCAGCAGCGGATCTTCGCTGTAATATTCGAAGTTTCGGCCGCAGAGCGGGTTGCGGTGGATATTCATTGCCGGTGCGAGCCAGTAGGTGATGTTGAAGGCTTCCATTTCCGCCGAGACCGCTTTGCCGACCGCCTCGCAGAGCTCCGTGTTCCAGGTCTGGGCCATGGCGGTGGCTGCCGGAAATGCGGTGCAGAACTGGTACCCGATGGTGTCCCGCTCCGGATCCGCCATGATGATCCGCCGGATCCAGCCGGGGAGGTATTTCATGAAGCTCATGGAGTAATCGCCCATGCGGACAAACCCGTTTCTGATGGCGGACCGGCGCAGAATGCGGATCCCGGCCGGGCCGTCAGACAGATTGACGTTGACGATCCCTTTTTTGAACAGGCGGTCGGTCGTCCTGCCGACCGTTCCCGGGGTAGTGATCTTTTTGCCGCTGAACATCCCGGTGTATCCGGCCCCGGCACAAAGGCTGATCAGGTCCATGGTGTTCAGTTTATTCAGTACGGGAGCGGTGGTTTCATCCACATCCGGCCCGGAGAGCGGTTCCGTGAGGGTCTCTTTCGGAAACTTTTCGGGATCAAGCAGGATCATTTCCGTGTGCGGATGTTTCGGGTCATGCTTCGGGGCATGCAGCTGTTCGAAGTCTGTCCGTGCACCGCAGCGGTTTTGCACCCGGGAAACGGTGACCGTCCGCTCCAGTTGAAGACTGCACACGGCGGTTGTGTGGGCGGAAGTGTTTCCGACCCGCAGTATGTAACAGCCCGCTTCCAGGACCCAGGCCGCGTTTGCCTCATCATATGCGGCACAGTCGGCGAGGTCAAAGACCAGTGTCAGGGTTTCTGTCTCATGCGGGGCGAGCAGTTTCGTTTTCCCGAATGCAGCAAGCTGCTGGTATTCCCGCTCAAGGGCTCCGGAAGGACAGGAAACGTAAACCTGAACGACTTCTTTCCCGCTGTATTTCCCGATATTCCGTACGTTCGCTTCAATAGCGATCCGTGATCCGTCGGCTGTGACCTGTTTTACGCTGATCCGGAACTCCGTGTAGCTCAGACCGTGCCCGAAATGATAGCGGGGAACAACGGAAAATGTATCAA
>CADBKS010000267.1:0-2737 GCA_902795255.1 uncultured Chloroflexota bacterium | reverse complement strand
ACAACGGAAAATGTATCAAAATAGCGGTATCCGACGAAGATTCCTTCACGATAAAACTCATTTTCGGTGTTCCCGTTCAGGTAGCTGTATTCGTTCCCGAATGGGATATCTGTGTAAGAGCGTGCCCAGGTGTCTGTCAGTTTTCCGCTGGGACTGACCCTTCCGGAAAGGACAGCGCCGAGCGCATTGCCGCCTTCTTCACCCTGCTGGCAGAAAAAGACGATAGCCGAGAGCCCCAGCCCTTCGACAGGCGTCAGATCCATGGAGGAGCCGCTGTTGATGATGAGGATCGTTTTGTCATAGTGTTCGGAAAGAAAGCGCAGATGTTCCGTTTCCGCTTCGGTGAGGTTAAAATCACCGTTGGTCAGTTTTTTGTCTCCGCTTTCTCCGGCCTGGCGGGCAATCACGTATATGGCTGTGTCTGTCCGGCTTGCTGCGACATCGGTTTCGCTGATCATCCGGCCTGAGGGGTAGGAAAACGGCAGGTTGGCCACATCCATCAGGTACAGCAGGGAGTTGGACTGTTTAACGGACTCCCTGCATTTCCGGTCATGGTCCGCCAGAGCCTGTTCGAGTTCCGTAACATATTCGTCCAGCCAGTCGGTGCTGGTCACGGAAAAACCCGCATGGATCAGCCCTTCACAGATATTGGCGGAGTACCGTTCGTTGACTTCCCCGGAGCCGGTCCCGCCTTTGACCGTACTGATCGCTCCGGACCCGTAGAGCGCGATCCGGCCGGGTTTCAGCGGGAGCGTGCCGTCATTTTCCAGAAGGACGATCCCCTCGCTGGCGGCTTCATACGCAAGTTTCCTGTTGGCTTCTTCCAGCGGGCTGACCGTCTCATCCGGCTGAGTTCCTGATACATATTTCAGTTTCATGCCCTAAATTGTAACGCCCCCGCGAAAAAATCCGGGGGCGTTGTGATAAAAAGACCGTGGATTTTCGGAGGGATCAGTCGGTTTTCTTTATAAAACGGGTGCCGTCTGGGATTTGAAAGGTTTGAAAATTATCGGACCATTCTTCGGTATAAATGAGTTTTCCGCTGCCGATCAGAAAATTATTCGTCCGGTAGGTTTCATCATCTGTCAGCATCAGAAGCCCGTACTCCAGGTACCAATTTCCCGTTACGGTTGTCCCGCTTTCAGGACCTTCGCAGTACGCATAGGTTTCGTCCTCCGATAAGGTGAAGGTGAATTCTCCTCCGGCCCCTTCCGTTTCACAGACGTATGTGCCGAAAATGCTGCCGATCTTCTGCCGGCACCGCTCTTCAAGCATCTGCTCCAGCCCCCTGTATGCTTCGGAATAATTGTCAGGAAAAGCGTTGTTTCCGCTCGCCTCCACACTTCTTCCGTCGGTGAAATCAGCGCTGAGTGAGAATTCCTCTCCGTCCAGCACGAAGGGATCACTTTCATTGAATCCGTCCCATGACCAGATGTCATACCGATCCATGATTTTGACGAGCTCATCTGCCGCGGAAATATCCGATTCAAAGAATTGTTCATTATTCTTTACGATCAGGAATTCATCGCCGGCCCTGTACAGTTTATAGCTCTGCGGAATGTTGTATCCGCCCCTGAGGATCCGGAATTCCTTCAGCGCCGCTCCGGGAGAGGTAACTGCGCCCGGTGTTTCAGCCGGTTCCGGATCATCCGCGCAGACGTTTCCCGTCAGCAGCGCTATTAAAAACAGAAAAATAAGGATCTTTTTCATACCCGGGACCTCCTGAATAATCTTAATTATATATGGAATCCGGACGGCAGCTTCGGTTTTTTCATGCCGGCAATAACAAAAAATTTTATGCTGATTTCAGTGATCGAGATGATTTTGCCGATCGGGATCGCTTTCGCGCTGGGTGTAATGATGCGGAAGCGAAAGCTGATGAATGATGAAGGGTGTGACCAGATCAAAAAGCTGGTGAGCGTTGTGCTGATCCCGGTCATCCTGTTCAATGCTTTTCTCTTTGCGGACTATTCGCGGGAGTCGCTGGCCGTGATCATTGTCTTTTTTGCGGCGATGCTTGCGGTTTTCGGGATCGGCTTTCTGGTGAGGCCGCTGCTGCCGGAGCGGGGAAAGTATCTGCCGTTCGTTTTCGGGACGGTCGAAGGCGGTACGGTCGGGTACCCGCTGCTGGCGATGCTGTACGGCACCCGGGGAATGAGCAATATGGCGATCCTGGACGCCGCACATACGGCTTTCCTCTTCCTGATCGCGATCCCGCTGCTGCAGGCGGTGGACGGTTCGGAGCCGGATCTCGGGAAGATCCTGAAGCGGGCGGTCCTTTCGCCGGCATTTCTTTCGATGGTTTTCGGGGTCGCGCTCGGCCTGCTGGGCGTGGATACCCTGCTGATGGCCTCGCCGGTTTACAGCATTTACCAGGCTGTCGTTGATTTCCTGTCCGCGCCTGCTGCGGTGCTGATCCTGATCACCCTCGGCTATAACATTTCGGTCCGGAGGGACCTGCTCCGTCCCGTGTTGTTCACCGCGGCCGCGCGTCTGGTGACCATGGGCGTTTTCTGTGTGCTCAGCAGTCTGATCATTTTCCGCTTTATGCCTTACAGCCGGGAATGGCAGACAGCGCTCATCATTGCTTTCAGTCTGCCCGCATCCTATTCGATCCCGCTTTTCGCGGAGATCCGGGGACACAGGGACTATGTTTCCACCGCGATCTCGTTTGAAACGGTCGTGACGCTGATCGTGTTCGCTGCCGTCTCGGTCTTTGCCAGAATGTAAGGGGAAG
>CADBKS010000266.1 GCA_902795255.1 uncultured Chloroflexota bacterium | reverse complement strand
CAAATTCCAACAGGGAATCCCTGACAAAGCTTATGACGATCCTGCTGGACAACGCGCTCAAATATACAACAAAAAATGGCATGATCCGGTTTGAACTGAAAAAAATGTCCGGCTGGATCCTGATCACGGAAGAAAACTCCTGCGAACCGGGATCAACAGGAAACCCGGAGCAACTGTTTGAACGGTTTTATCGCGGAGATTCAGCCCGTACGCAGCAGAATGAAAAAAGCGGTTACGGAATTGGGCTTTCCATTGCGAAAATGATCTGCGAAAACATGGGCGGATCATTAAACGCAGAGTATCCGGAACATGGCCTGATCCGCTTTACGGCAAAACTGAAAGCATGATCTGTGCGAACTTCAGATCGTCGAACCGCGCAGTTTTATCATCCAACACCTGATAAAAAAACTGCCCCGAAGGGCAGCTTTTTTATTCTAATTGATATGAACCTGATTACAGGCTTCGGCAGAAATCATCCAGCGCATACTTATAATTACCAACACAGACGACATGATGATTCGCGATCGGATCAGTCAGGAAATAGTCATAATGATCCAGCGGGACTCTGATCTGCGTTCTGCAGAGGTTCGGATCCCTGCGGTTTTCCAGGATCGTTCCTTCAGCTGCAAAATAACGTGACAAATCATTGGAAATCTTGAAAATCGTAAACCCTTCTTCCGGAATAGACCCTGCGATCGCGACGCCGATGCCGGATTCATAATGAGTCGTCAGGCTCATTTCATAGGGCATATTGACGGGCAGTGTACAGTGTGCAAAGATCATTTCATTCTTTGCCGTGTCGATCCTGTTCAGGTTGCACATAAAAATCGGTTTCTGTGAGATCTCCCCGAGGATCATCATGGAAACGAGGGATGGCATGTCACCCTCACAGCCGGCGTAAATTCCTTCCGCGTTCAGGATCGCCAGAGCCAGACACCCGGTAGTATGAACAGTAGAAAGCAGATCGAAACATCGGACAGTGACTGCTGCAAGTCCATATTTCACCACAAGGCGTTTTACAGCGCCATATACATCCAGCGACTTGCGCATTTCCTCTTTATCATACCCAAGGGCAAGCAGTCTCTCTGTCCATTCATTAGGTTCGTACCCACCCGCTGCGATCTCTTCGAGCAATTCAGACATCGAAATATGCACGACTTCGATTCCGAGTTTGGCTTTATACTGCTCCTCATTCGGGTCACTGTCGATCAGCCAGTCCGACGAACCGCCAATCGTGCCGACTTTTGCTCCGCATAATTTCGCGAGGGTCCGGTCCTTTCGGTAAAGGCTGTTGATCCGTTCCGCAATATGCGCAGGATCCCCATGCAGGATTTCCCCTTTATGTCCATGAGACCGCAGATAGGAAAGGATCTCCATCGACGCAGCCAGAGAGTTGCTTTCACCGCTTGTAAGAAGATAACAGGGTTTTGCAGAGAATACATCAAAATTTTTCAGGAATATGCCCTCGGTTCCGCCGGTCATCACAAAAACCAGACTGAAATCCGATTCCGAATATGCATCCATGCCGATCTTCTCGAATTTAAATTTTCCGGCCTGTTCGATCCCGTGAAGAAACGCTTGTACATGTTCCTCACTGATAGGAGTGATCGGGCTTTTGATTTCCGTGTAATGAATGTTCATTTCAGACTCCTGTTTATTTATATTATTTACGGCATATTGCCAATATACAAATCATTTTTATAACTCCAAAGCAGCCGGTTCTGCCCGGTTATTCCGAAACCCGTAGCCGAAGCAGCCTGAGACAGATCGGCGGAAGTCCGGTTCGGCACGATGTAACGGATATAATTACCCTTTACGGAAATATTCAGCAGTGTCATCAGTTTCGAATCCATCAGATAGATCGAATTGTCCGGAGAACTGTTGACCATGATCTTTTTGAAATTATGCAGTGACAGATCCACATAAGCTGTATGGTCCTCGTTCTGAATTTCTGTCATCGGGCGGCAGTCCGGTCTGTAAGCGGTGTAATCGCAAATCAGCAGTGTCCCGTTCGAACGGAGAAAATAAGCGTAATCCTTATACATCGTAAAGTCGACAGCATCGGTCAGATACGGAGAATAGGATCCGTAATAATTCGAAGGTTCGAAATTGAATCCATCCGATTTACTATAAATATATTCCCATACCGCAGAAGCCTGTGTATCGAGAATATACAGGGAATTTCCCAGAAAAGTGACCGCGTCCACGGAAAGTCTCTCTATTTCCGGCTGGATCAGTTTCCCTGCACGGTTCTCGGTAAAACCTGAGCAGTACAGCACATTTGCCTTTGCATCTACCCCGGCCAGAACAAAACTGTGAGGGCTTCCGGCCGGAAGCACAGCGAAATCGACCAATGGACCAACCTGTATATTCGAAGCATCCGAACCGAGTTCCCGGTAAACACCCGGCTGACAGCTGAATGAACTGTCAAGAGCCAAGCCGCTTCCGCTTGAAACAAAGCGCAGTACTGCCCCGCTGGTGGAATCCAGTGCGTATGTATACTGTCCCGATGCTGCAATTTCCGTAATATTCAGGCCTCTGGGAAGCATCGAACTGCTCGCATAATTGTAAACAGTACTGATACCTCCATTGATCCGGTCAAGTTGTTCGATCGCCTGTCGTCTCAGAGCTGATGCAGTTTCCGACTTACCGTATCCGGCCGCACGTGATGCGTAGTTTACAGTATCTGTCCACAAAGCTTCCTGCTGCTTCGGAACAGTTTCCGTGAGTGCTTCCCGTGCAGACTGTACAGCCAAGTTCAGGTAATCTCTCTGGATCTGGTTCTGACTTCTTCCTGAATAGATGAGGAAAAGGATAAAAACCACAGCCAATGGAATCAGGACACCGCCGGCGATGATCAAAAGCAGCTGACCGATGTTGCGCTTTTTTGTTTTTCCGGACTTTTTCTTTATGGATCTCACATCCGGAAGTTCAGCAGCAGATCCGGCATCATCAGTTGAGTTCTCCTCGTGAATTGTTGTATCCTCAGCATCAAATTCCGGCTTTTTGACTGTTGGAAGTTCTTTAAATCGAAATTCAAGTGTCTGAGATCCGGGAAGCTCTTTTTCACCGGTCAGAGAATCGGGATTATCCGTTTCTGTTCCGCTGATTTCTGAAACCTCCGCTGCTTTTCCCGAATCGGGAATGTTATTGTTCTGTTCATCGAAAAATTCAGAAGACCTTCTTTGTCTGAAAAGCGGCTTTTCAGGTCCCGGATCATTGGCGCCGGAGATATAAGCACTTCTGCTTACGACATCCGAGGACCTGCGTCTGCCGGTTTCTGGCATCCTCTCAAGCTTGTCATCAAATTCCGGTTTAATATTGGCCGTGATCGTAGTACGGGTTCTGTAAAGGATCTGCCCTGTACCGGTCTTCAGCTGGATCACTGCCGCTTTCAGGTTGCCTCCGGAGCGATCCAGCAGGAATCGGATCGCATTTAAAGGCGAGTCACTGGCGACCTCCATGATTGAAGCGTTTGTCCAGTCAGCAGGAACATACGGA
>CADBKS010000265.1:1062-4580 GCA_902795255.1 uncultured Chloroflexota bacterium | reverse complement strand
TAAAGGTAGGCATTCGCGCTTTCACTGGCCGCAAAGATCCGGTTGCAGAGGACTTTCGCGCTGTTCCGTGCCGCGGGGATCAGCAGCAGCGCAGCGGCTGACAGCAAAGCAGTCAAAGCAGAGCAGAGGCAAAACCGTTTCCGAAGGGAAGCGGAAGTCCCGCTGCCGGTCTTTTCCCTGATCAGGATCCCGTTATCAGCCATCAGTTTTCATTCCCCATGACCGGCGATCCAGAAAAAGGCAGTGTATCCGAATTCAGGTCAAAAACGATCGTCCGCTCATCCGGCACGTTCACATCCGAAACGATTCCGTCCGCAGCGGCCGCAGCCGGCGTGCGGAGAAGACCTTCTTCCATTCTGCGGAAATCCGTCTCGGAAACGACACGCATTTCGATCTGTTCCTGCCGGGAAGGATCTGTCCAGCAGACACTGTGCTGAATTTCAGCCAGATTCAGCGATCTGGAAAATGAAAGCAGCGCTTCGACTGTCCGGTCGATCCGTTCGGGAAGCGGTTCCCCCTGCAGGGGATTCAGGGAAAGACGGACCGTGTTTTCGGAAAGGAACTCATTCTCACGGATAAGCACCCGGCCGGTTTTTTCCGAGAGCTTCCAGTGAATGCGCCGCACCGGATCGCCCGGGGTATACTCCCGGAGGTCACCGAAAGCCTGCAGGTCCCGTTTCTTTCCCGGATGTGCGGCATCCGGTTCTTCTCCGTTTTGGCTGATGAGTCTTTCCGGATCCGGGACATCGAGAGGATAAAGCGAAGGGAATACCACCGCGGTCCTTTCTTCATCCGACTTTACCGGGAACTCAAAAAGGCCCAGAAGGTCTGCGGTCTTCACATCTGTCATCCGGACAGTCAGGGAGCCACAGCGGACGGGCGTTATTTCATAAACATTTCTTCCGGGGACCAGTTTCCGGTCCGATTCGGTCACGTCACCGGTCATCGGATTGAAAAGACGGACCCGTCCGGAGACAGAACAGCCGTACAGCAGGGACGAACCCTCCGGGCGAAAACAGATCTCAGCCGGACTGCCTTTCTGCAGAAGGCCGGGAACCTCCGGAAGCAGCTTCAGACGGCCGGCGCTGTACCACGCGCAGAAAACCGTGACCGGCGGCACCAGCACCGCCGCGGCTGTCAGGATCCGGGTCCCGGTATTATTTTCAAAATAATAGAGCAGAAGCGTCAGGGTAAAGGCGGCCGCCCAGATAACACGGGCCCTTTTCATACTCATTCACCGCGGTCCGGGACCCGGACCGTCTGCAGCAGATCCGCGAAGACCTGCCGGACAGTTGCCCCGGATGTCAACGCGCGGCTCTTCAGCAGGATCCGGTGCGCGCATACATCCTCAAAACTGTCCCGGATATCCGCCGCGGTCACATAATCCCGTCCGTCAATGACCGCTTTTGCCCTGGCAAAACGGTCCAGGAACAGCGCTCCGCGCGGACTGATCCCGATCTCTGTCATTTCATGTTCCCGGGAAGCTTCCGTCAGGGCGGAGATATACTCCAGAATACTGTCACGAACCGTTACCTCCCGCACAGCCTGCTGCAGGTCCAGCAGATCCTCTTTCCGCAGGACACAGCGCAGAAGCTCCATGGGGTCGGAAAGCCTGCGCTCCCGGAGCATACGGACCTGAGACGCGCGGTCGGGATAACCGATCGAAAGACGCACCATAAAACGGTCCACCTGGGCATAAGGGAGGAACTGCGTGCCGGCCGTGCCGACATTGTTCTGAGTAGCGATCACCAGGAACGGATCCTGAAGCGGATAGACCGTCCCGTCCACCGTGACCTGACGTTCCTCCATCGCCTCCAGCAGTGCGGACTGTGTCCGGCTGGAAGTGCGGTTGATCTCATCACACAACAGCAGATTGGCACCGCTGACGGCCCCGGGGCGATAGACAAAATCCCCGCTGTTTTTATCATAGAGGGTGAACCCGACGATATCCGAAGGCAGAACGTCCGGCGTAAACTGAATGCGGCGGAATTCCAGCCCCATCGTCCGGCTGAGCGCAACTGCCATGGTCGTCTTGCCGACTCCGGGAACGTCATCCAGCAGGATATGGCCGCCGGCCAGTATTGCCGTCAGGACCTTCCGCAGCACAGTCTCCTTGCCGAGGATCACTTTTCCGACCTCTGTCAGGACGCATTCAATTTTCCGGTTCATATTCGCCTTTCCAAAGTACGGCCGGCAGAAGCAGTCCGCTTTCTGTCGGCCGTGTATATACCCGGTCATATACCGGTCAGCCGCAAAACAGCTTCCGGATCCTCACCGAAAACATGCGGATCAGTTTTCGATAACAAGCCTTCCCTGGGGTTCGGCATACTGTTCACCGATCACGTTGTTCAGTTCATCCGCAATGTACATCCAGACGACATCACGGACCACGGCAGTGGTGATGGTGCTTTTCTCATTGGCTTCCGCCGCGGCTTTGAAGACATAGGAAGAGTCCATCCCGTTGAAATTGGCGTTCGAGGTGATCACGGCATAAACAGCTTCCGAATCAAGGGGCTGTCCGTTCACATCCGTGACTGAAACACGGCCCAGGCTTTTTGCCGTGAACCAGTTATCGCCGTAAGCTTCACCCCGGTCATATTCCGTCCCGGTGCTGACCGTATAATTCAGTCCGGAGACCTGCATCAGCGAAGCGCAGGCAGCGGCAGTATCTTCAGTGTAAGGAAGGCCCTGCGAAGCGGCTTCCAGCGCTTCCGTCAGCTCTGCACCGGTCATATAAACAACAGCAACTTTGTTGGGGTACGGAAGAACGTCCGCGAGCTGTTCGGCACCGAATTTCCCGGTCTGAACATCAGCGCGCAGGTTGCCGCCGTTCCACAGCGCCACAACATGGCCGGCATCCGCTTCCACAGCGGTGATACCTGCCGTCACATCATCTTCTTCAAAATATTCATTGATCCGGCCGGAAACAACGAACCAGCGCAGCGCGTCCGTCCAGAGGTCCCCAAGGTTGGTTTCCCCTTTGCGGGCTGCATTATCCGCGCCGTAAAGGACATATTCGCTGTATGCTTCCAGCGTATCGTCCAGTTCGATCACGTTTCCATGGGCATCGGTATATTCCGAAGCGAAAATGATCCCGGAAACACACAGGCTGAGGCAGACTGTCAGCAGCAATACAAACAACTTTTTGTAAAACATAAAAACCTCCGTTTTTCAGTCCGGGAAACGCGGATAAAAAAAGATACCAGCGGTCCTCTTCTGAAAACCGCCGGTATCTTCCTGATACCGAATTGTCAATGTTCCGGATGATCCGGTTCCCGATTTATTAATGCCGCTTCTGCCGGCCCTGTTCAGCTTGTGCTGACAGGAAAATTTTATCATGGATCCCTGAAGCGGGCTGAATTTGGTTATGCTTTCTGTATCGAAACATGCCGGACAAATGCAAAGGCGCACGGGCCTTCCTACTATATGAGCTCACTTTGATAAGCACAAGGCAGTCGAAAGTGAGTGCTTCGCAAGGCGCGGCCCAATCGTTCGTATGTTTGCATAAGCTGCTTGCC
>CADBKS010000265.1:0-1026 GCA_902795255.1 uncultured Chloroflexota bacterium | reverse complement strand
CCCGTTGCCCCCGGCACCCCAAGTTTATTGAGCCTGAGACGCCACATTTATTTATGCATCCGCGGCTCATAATAAGACTCACCCGCAATTAGCGGCGGGTACCTGTTCTATATAAAAAGGAAGGCCCGAAGGCCTTCCCGAATACAGCATTTCACACCGGAAAGCGCTATTCCTTTTCCAGCATCAGCTCCAGGATCTTGTGATCTGTTTCCACCATACCCTCGGCGGCCATTCTTCCGATACTGCGGATCGTCGCCTCGATATTATCCTTGATCAGCCCGTCGCCGCCGTGGAACTGCTTCTTCTCCATCGCCATGGTATGCCCGAGCAGCGCCGTATCGACCGCAGAAGCGATCTTGGCCGCGCAGGACGGCTTCGCACCGTCACAGACCATACCGGAGATCGTCCCCAGCGTATTGGTGATCGTCGCGCAGATCTGTTCATAGGTCCCGCCGTGCATCCAGGTGATCGCTGCCCCTGCGCCGGTAGCCGCGCTGACCGCACCGCAGAAAGCCGAAAGCCGGCCATAACTCGCCTTGATATGGATCGCGATCAGGTTCCCGAGTATCAGGGCGCGGATCAGTTCGTCTTCGCTTTTTCCCAGCTCCCGGGCGTACACAACGATCGGCATGGTGACCGTGATGCCCTGGTTCCCCGAGCCGGAATTTATGACCACCGGCAGTTCACAGCCGCTCATCCGGGCATCCGAACCGGCCGCGGCCGCGGCGATGGCCCGCAGCGGGCAGCTCGCCCCTCTCCGGAGAACGATCTTGCCGACGGAAGCGCCCCAGTCATTCCGGAGCCCCTCCTCCGAGATCGCTGAATTGCAGCGGATCTGGTGCATCATGCGCTGAGAATAACCAGCCGGTGCCTGGACCGGAAGGGTACGGGGCTTTTCATACAGCGCCTCACCCAGGACACCTCCCAGCTGGCGACGGGCTTCAACACGCTGGCGGACCTGATCTCCCAGTCCGTTGAGAAAATCGGCATACTGGTCGCGGTTCTGATCCTGAACCGAACCGCGTT
>CADBKS010000264.1 GCA_902795255.1 uncultured Chloroflexota bacterium | reverse complement strand
CTGAAATCTGATTTTATTATAGAACAAAAATGCTTGTTGTCAAGATAATTAGTAAATAATTTCTAAAAATATGACATTTGTCATGTGAATCAGGACGACTGGCTGAGCCGGTGGTTTGCTCTGCGCCTATAAGGCATTGTTACCTGAGTGCGCTTGCAGGCGCATGGCAGCATTCATTTTGCGATGCATCAGGCTATCGGGAGCTGCGCTGCAAGGCGCGGCCCGTTTTGCTCGTATGTTTGCATAAGTCTCCTCCCCCGCCCGGTTTATTTAGCCGGGGCCGATCGGGCTGGCCTTACGGCAGCCCAACACCTGCACCGTATGCGTTGGGCTGCCGCCCACACACTTCTTGATATGGAGCAGGAGCTTCGCCCGTCTGCCCCCTGCTTCGCAAGGAACGGGCTCCGCCCGGTTTTTATTCGAAGCAGGAGCTTCGCCCACTTTTTTGTCAGGGTCAATAGACTTGTATTACCGATATGATTTTCAGACTAACCAACATACTGTGATGCAGTTGGCTTTCAGCTAAAGCTCTTCGGCTCCACCTGCTTAGCAGGTGGTTTTTCTGCCATGAAATAAAAAAAGGCCGAAGATCAAACTCTTCGGCCTTTTGAATTTATGTCAGCTTATGTTATTCGGTAGGCAGGTTGGAAATAACCGCCTGCTGACCGTCAACGATTTCATCGCCCTGAATGAAGCGTCCCGGAACGAAACCGGTACCGGCAGGGATCAGTTTACCGATGATGACGTTTTCCTTCAGACCGTAGAGCGGGTCCTTCAGACCGCCGATCGCGGCGCTGGCCAGCACTTTGATGGTATGCTGGAAGGAGGATGCCGACAGCCAGGAATCCGTGGAAAGGGATGCCTTCGTAACACCGAGCAGGATCTCGACATATTTGGCAGGAGTCTTTCCTTCATCCTCGAGCTTGCGGTTGATGTCTTTCAGGGTCAGGTAATCGACCACATCCATCGGCAGGTACGGTGAGTCGCCTGCGTTCGTGATCTGGACCTTGCCGAGCATCTTGCGGATGATCACTTCAAAGTGCTTATCGTTGATGTTCTGACCCTGGGTGCGGTAAACATCCTGGATCTCTTTGAGCATATACATCTGGCAGGCATCGCGGCCGTTGAGCTTCAGGATCATATGCGGGTTCAGAGAACCTTCGGTCAGCGGAGTCCCTGCGGTGACCACATCCCCGTCTTTCACCAGCAGACGGGCGTTAGTCGGAATGTTGTATTCTTCGGATGTGTGGTTCTCATAGGTAACGATGACCTTATTATCTTCGATGCGGACCTGACCGGCATGCGCGGCGCCGATGGTCGTTTCCCCGAAGGAAGCGATCGCGTCACCGAGTTCGACACGCTGTTCATCGGAAACCTGAACATCCCAGCCTTCTTCGATCGTGTATGTATCGGAGATCAGTTCGCTGTTTTCAATACGTACGATCCGGACATCATCATATTTGTCATTCTGCATGACGAACGCCTTGCCGGGAATCTGGGCGATGATCGCCTCACCCTTCGGTGTGCGGCGGGCTTCAAACAGTTCTTCAACGCGGGGCAGACCGGAGGTAATGTCGCCGCCCTGGGCAACACCGCCGGAGTGGAAGGTACGCAGGGTCAGCTGGGTACCCGGTTCACCGATGGACTGGGCCGCGACGGTACCGACAGCGGCACCAAGTTCGGCAAGTTTGCCGCGTCCGAGATCCATACCGTAGCATTTCGCGCAGATACCGTGCTTGAGCTGGCAGGTCATCGGAGAGCGGACCTTCATTTCCTGAACGTTGGCGGCCTGGATCCTGCGGGCTGCTTCATGGTCGATCATTTCACCCTTTTCGAGCAGAACTTCGCCGGTCTCAAGGTCGATCACGCGTTCGGCAGTCACACGGCCGTAAATACGTTCGGCATAGGACTGTTTCGCCACATCATCGGAGCGGCGGATCCAGATCCCTTCGTCGGTACCGCAGTCTTCATCATTGATAATGAGGTCCTGGGCAATATCGACGAGACGGCGGGTCAGATAACCGGCATCTGCAGTACGCAGAGCGGTATCCGCCAGACCTTTTCGGGCACCGTGCGTGGAAATGAAGTATTCCAGTGCGTCCAGACCTTCACGGAAGTTGGATTTGATCGGCAGAGTGATGATACGGCCGGAAGGATCCGCCATCAGACCGCGCATACCGGCCAGCTGACCGATCGGGCCAAAGCCGCCTTTGGTCGCGCCGGAGTTGGCCATGATCGCCATGTCCCCTTCCGGATCCATGAAGTTGCGGACGGCCTTGGATACACGGTTGGTGGTATCCTGCCAGACGGCAACGATGCGGTCATCGCGTTCCGCAGCGGTGAGCAGACCTTTGCGGTACTGTTTGTTGATCTTTTCAACTTCTTCGTCAGCCTTATGCTGCAGTTCATTTCGTTCCGGCGGAACAGTGATGTCGGAAACCGCCATCGTCAGACCGGAGCGCATGGAATATTCAAAACCGATATCCTTAATGGAGTCGGCAACGATCGTTGTCTCATCCTGACCGCAGACATCGTAAACTTCGGAAATCAGGTCTTTGATCTCGCCCTTGCCGAAGGTCATGTTCTTGAAGAGCATCTTTTCCGGCAGGATGTTGTTGAAGATCACACGGCCGACGGTCGTATCGATGATCTTTGTGACCGGTTCCGCCATGCGTTTTCCGTCATCATCATAATAGGTCGTAGCCTTGAACTTGATCTTGGTGTGCAGGTTGACCTGGTTGATGTCATAGCAGTACTTGACTTCATCAAAATCGTAGAATGCACGCCCGTCGCCGGGGTGGTTCTTCCCGAGTTCCATGGTTAGGTAGTAAATACCCAGGACCATATCCTTGGACGGACTGATGATCGGTTCGCCGTCTGCCGGTTTCAGCAGGTTCTTGGAAGCAAGCATCAGGGAGCGGGCTTCTGCGACGGCCTTGTCGGAAAGCGGTACGTGAACAGCCATCTGGTCACCGTCGAAGTCTGCGTTGAAAGCGGTGCAGACCAGCGGATGCAGCTGAATAGCGGATCCTTCGATCAGGATCGGCTCAAAAGCCTGGATACCCAGACGGTGCAGGGTCGGAGCGCGGTTCAGCATGACCGGGCGTTCGCCGATAACTTCTTCAAGAACTTCCCAGACTTCGGTGCGGTTGCGTTCGATCAGACGGCGGGCCCCCTTCACATTGGAAGCATATCCATGGCTGACCAGGCGGGAAATGACGAACGGCATGTACAGTTCGAGTGCCATGGATTTCGGAAGGCCGCACTGGTACAGTTTCAGTTTCGGACCGACGACGATCACGGAACGGCCGGAATAGTCAACGCGTTTACCCAGCAGATTGCGGCGGAAACGCCCTTTCTTACCCTTCAGCATATCGCTCAGGGATTTCAGTTCGCGGCGGCCGCGGCGGGAAAGTGCCTTGCCGCGCTGGGAATTATCGATCAGCGAGTCGACCGCTTCCTGGAGCATACGTTTTTCGTTGCGGACGATCACATCCGGTGCACCCAGTTCAGCAGGCGCTTCAGACGGTTGTTGCGGTTGATGACACGGCGGTACAGGTCGTTCAGGTCGGATGTCGCGAAACGTCCGCCATCCAGCTGGACCATCGGGCGCAGATCCGGAGGGATGACCGGGAGAACCGTCATGATCATCCATTCGGGATGATTGTGGGACGCGCGGAAGGATTCAACGACCTTCAGTCGGGATGTGGCCTTCTTGCGTTTCTGTTTGGATTTCGTGGTGCGGACTTCCGTCCACAGATCTTTGGAAAGCTGGTCAAGATCAAGACGCTTCAGAATATCATAGAAAGCTTCCGCCCCCATGTCGGCACGGAACACCTGACCCCAGCGGGAACGGAGTTCGCGGTAGGAGGTCT
Organism: uncultured Chloroflexota bacterium; assembly: GCA_902795255.1. Next base: position 1,619 of record CADBKS010000264.1, on the reverse strand, counting down.
CGCTCAGGAAAGTGAAAGGCTGCAGGTCTTCCAGTTCTTCACGGAGTTTGGAGTTCTGGCTCTGGGTTTCGCTGGACTGGTCCGCATGCTGATTGCGGAGGGCTTCCATCTGTTCTTCAGCTTCGGCACGGATCTTCTGCTTTTCGATGTCAAGCTTTTCAATGTCGATGCCGAGCGCCCCCGATGCACGCCTGTGTGCCGTCTCCTGCGTGACCTCCTGCTTGCCTTTCGTCATCAGCGGCTGCTTCTCCATGATGTGATCCGAGAACGGACCGTCATATATAAGCGTAGGATATGAGTCAAAACCCTCCTCAAAATCAGTGAAGCCGTCTGCCACACCCGGAGGAGATTTTTCCGTTCCTGCATCAGCCGCTTCCGTCAGCGTGAGATCTCCGCCTGCAAGATCGTTCTCAAGCTTCCACATATCATCACAAAGACGCTTCGAGAATTCGTACAGAGATGAAAGGCTCTTGTATTCTGCCGGACTGATATCCTTGCCCTCACGTACCTTTTCCGATACCGAAAGTGCATAGTTGCCTACCTGCGACAGGAATTTGTAGGTGTTTTCAAGCTGCAGTTCCTTAACGGGAAGCTGTGCGAGCGCTGCCTTTGCTGTCGATGAATCTCTCCATAGCTGCTGCGAGAGCTTCTGATGCATATCAGCCGTGCCTGCGTAAAGCTCTTTCTGAAGGGCGTTCCTGATGTTGTCCGCCGCCGCCGAAAGCTCCTCTATCGCACGGGAATATCCGTTCTCTATCGTCAGCAGAGCGCTTTTGTTCTCTCTCATCAACATAATGTTCTTAACGAGCAGTACCGCCGCTGCAATAACTGCGAACGAGATCACCCGAATAAGAGTGCGTCTTTTCATATTGCCTCCTTTTGTGTACGTTTTTTTGTACACATATGTCTGCCCGTTTGTCACAGGCTGAAATATTCTGTAAGTAGTATGCTTATTGTGCGGATGTTTATTCACAGAAATCGGCAAATATGACGGTTGAATTTTTGAAAACGCTGTGGTATAATTTAAAATGGTCTATTATGCAGGCATGAATTTGCTGTGCGTTGAAAAGGGAGTTGTATAATGATCTATTTCGATAACGCCGCCACGACAAGACCCTCTGAGGGCGCAGTCGAGGCTATGATACAGGGCTGCCGTGATTTCGGTAATCCGTCTTCGCTTCACGGACTCGGACTCACCGCAGAAAAAGCCCGTGAGCAGGCAAGGGAAACCGTTGCCGATGCGCTCGGCGCAAGACCGGATGAGATCTTCTTCACATCCTGCGCCACGGAAAGCTCGAATACCGTGATCTTCGGCGCTGCAAGAAGCATCGGAAAACGAAAGAAGCGTGTGGTCACTACCTCGGTCGAGCATCCCTCGGTAGCCGTCTGCTGCGATACGCTTGAGGAACAGGGCTTTGAGGTCGTGCGTGTTCAGCCGCATGAGGACGGAAGGATTTACGCCGAGGACATCGTCGCAGCCGTGAATGACAACACCTGCCTCGTCAGCTGTATGCTCGTCAATAACGAAACAGGACGCATCCTTCCGATAGAAAAAGCGTTTTCATCAATCAAGAAAAAATATCCGCAGACACTTACACACTGCGACTGCGTCCAGGGCT
>CADBKS010000263.1 GCA_902795255.1 uncultured Chloroflexota bacterium | reverse complement strand
CTTCATTTTTGAAAAAAATAACTCCAATTTTTCAGAATTAGGACCACGAAAAAATAATTGCTATAAAAACAGGCCGGGGAAAAAATTCCCCGGCCTTTCAAAAGACAAACTTATTTGGACAGATAGCCTTCGCAGGTCGCTTCGAAGTTCTGCAGGGTTTCGAGCAGTTTCGCGTCATCGGCGTTGTCGAGTTCGTCAGCAAGGATGCTGTCGCCCAGACCGGTCGCGAGTCCCCAGTAATCTCCGGGGTACTGACCCTGCGGTTCGCAGAAGGCCAGCTGGGAGGCCAGAGCGGAGAGCGCTTCGTCAGCCTGGACAGCTTCATTCTGCTGGGCGTTCAGGTTGGACGGGCCCCAGCCCACAGCGTTGTAGCGGGCGAGCTGGACTTCTTCGCTGGTCAGGAAAGCGGCCAGAGCGTCGCAGGCGGCCAGTTTGTCATCATCGGTCTGCGGTTTGACACCGAGCATCTTGAAGCCGCCGAAGCCGCCGAGCTGATAGCCGTCAACGGTCGGGAGTTTGGTCGCGGCGTAGTTGTCACCGAGGACATCCTTCGCGGCGCCGGCATCCCATGTGCCGTCAACGATGGCGCACAGGTTGGTGGCGTTGGAAACGGAAGAGCCGTTGGCGAAAGCCGGGGACTGGGCAAGTTTGATCATGGATTTCAGCGCTTTAACGCCGGCATCGGATGCGTAGGTGGAGTTCATCGCGACCAGGGCACCGGAATCATCGGAGTCGAAAGTCAGTTCGCAGCCCGCGCCGAAGAAGAAAGCAGTCTGGTACCAGCCGGAGTTGATTTCCATGTAGAAGTTCTTGCCGGCAGCTTCGCAGTCAGCCAGGATCTTGTCCAGGTCGGTCGGATCGGTGACGATGCTCTTATCATAGTAAAGGAAGTAGCCGTTATCGGAAGTCATCGGGTAAGCGTACATGGTCTCACCGAGGGTGACAGCGGCAACGGAACCGGCGTCGTTGGAAGCAGCGACGACTTCAGCGTTGCCCGGTTCAACTTCTTCCAGGGCACCGGCAGCCACGAGGCGGGCCAGCTGGTCCTGAGCGAAACCGAAGATATCGGCACCGGCTTCAACATCGGTGATCATGTTGCCGGCTGCATCGCCTTCACCGACCGGTTCGACGATGACATTCATGTTGGCGAATTCAGGATTGGCAGCCTTGAAGGCTTCGACCTGTTCCTTTGTGAAATCGACAGTGTTTTCAGCGACCCAGATCTTGATGTCTCCGCTGTAGTCAGCGAAAGCGATCGAAGCAAGGGACAGCAGCATGGCTAAAGCCAGAACGACAGACAAAAGTTTTTTCATATTTATTATTTATTCCTCCTTTTCAAAATGCAGGAAAAGTCTGATGAGAAATATAGCACCCTTGTTTTTATTTGTCAAAAAAATTCGGATCAAGTATGGAGCATTGTCACAAATATCATGGATATTAATCACAATTTATGTTTCTTACGTGCATCAATAAAGAATAAGTGAAGCCGGAGGGAATTTTTCCCGGAATACTGTGATAACAGATCTCTGCTATAGAGTTCTCTTTGTTGTTTTCATGGCAAGCGAAAGTGAGTGCTTCGCAAGGCGCGGCACGATCACTCGTTTGTTTGCATAAGCCGCTGGCCGCGCCAGGATTTATTAGCCGGGGGCACGGGCCGGCTAAAGCCGCCCGTTGCCCCCGGCACCCCGGTTATTATGTCGCAAACAACATTTTTCGTTGTGTATCCCCGGCTTTATTTTCAGACTCTTCCGTTATTAGCGGAGATCATATTTTCTCCCGTGCCCGGCGCAAACACAATTCGACGCTTGCAATTCCGAGGTGTATGTGTTAGCGTATTATTGTCATTTAATGTCCTCCTTGTGTTGCTCGCATGACTGGCAGGTCGTGTTTTACACTGCAGCACAAGGAGTTTTTTTACAGATCCGCCGCGTAAGCGCTGCTGCGTCACACCACCGGGGCAGGCTTTTTAATACAAAAAGGGAAGCTTCATTTCAGCTTCCCTGATCATACCGGTACAGCGGTTGGCCTATCCCCCTACTCCGTCAGGATCACGATGGCGTAGGGAGGGAGGGTGAGCGTCCCGGCGGAAAGCACGGCCGTCTCCGCTCCGGTCTCGATATCCGTACCGATCGCAGCTCCTTCCGGCACCGGGCATTCACCGGCTTCCTTCGGGGAAAAGTTCATGGCGATCAGGCAGCTTTCGCCGTCCAGCGTGCGCCGCATCAGCAAAATATCATCATTTGTATAGACAAATTCATTCTCTCCGTACGGGATCATTGTATAGACAAGTCTCGCGTGATTGAGCTTTCTGCAGTAATTCAGCAGTGAATCCGGATCCGCGAGCTGCTCATCCACAGAGGGATATGCATATTCGATGGCGGTGGTCCCCGGCGGCTGTTCCGTCATGTCGCCGTCGTTCCAGTACATCGCGAGCCGTTTGTTCGGGTCCGCCCCGCTGCCCACCATCCCGGCTTCTTCTCCGTAATAGGTGAAAACATTGCCCGTCATCATGTTCAGCACCCCTTCCGCGAATTTGGCGATCGGGAGGTTCTGGCGCCCCTGAATGCTGCCGATCGTCCGGCCTGTATCATGGTTGCTGAGGAACGGTGCCAGCAGCCCGCCCGGAATTGCGTCCAGGACTGCCTGATAGCGGTCTGCGAATTTTTCGGCACGTTTGGAGCGCCCGCGCAGCGATTGCGCGATGAAACCTTCCGCCTGAGAGCCCGGGAAGAGGAAAAAGCTGTCCACGTCACTTTCATAATAGCGCGCGATCGTCGTCAGCCCTTCCCAGCATTCACCGACCAGGTAGGATCCGGGCTTCAGCCGTTCGGCTTCAGCCTTCAGCCAGTTCAGGAATTCGATATTTTGTTCAGCCTTCCCGGAGTAGTAGCTCGTGACCGCATCCAGCCGGAAGCCGTCCACATCCATCGTGTACAGCCAGAACGCCATGATGAGGCTGATCTGTGTCCGCACATCGGGTTCATCCAGGTTCAGGTCCGGCATTCCGCCGCCGGAGAACTGTTCTTCATAATACCAGCCGGTCTCCCCAAGCTGCACCCGGTTCGTCCCGGGGTGTAATCAATAAAGGAACTGTCCCGCCCCTGTTCCAGGGCTGCTGCCGCGGCGGTGAACCACGGGTGATAAAGCGAGGAATGGTTCAGCACCAGATCGATAATGATCCGGATCCCCCGGCTGTGAGCTTCCGTGACCAGACGCTTCATATCCGCAAGCGAACCGTATTCTGGATCGATGTTCAGATAATCCGTGATGTCGTACTTATGATAGGAAGGGCTCGGCATGACCGGCATCAGCCAGATCCCGTTGTAGCCCATATCCTCAATATAATCCAGCCGGTCGATGACGCCCTGCAGGTCGCCGATCCCGTCACCATTGCTGTCCTGAAAAGAGCGTACAAATATCTCGTACCAGTTGCCGGTATGAACCGCGCTGTCATCCAGGGCCCGCGCGGGAACTGTCAGGCAGACAAACAAAGCGAACAAAAGCAAAATGATCCGTTTCCGATCCATATTTACCGCCTTTCCTGTGATTTATCAGTCTTCTCAAGATAATACTAAATCCGGCGTGCTTCCGGACCGGCATTACAAATGTCACCTCTTTTGCGGCAAAAAATCAGTTTTCGGTGCAAAGACTTTATGATTATCTTGGTTTATTACTGAAAATCCGCAACAAACGGATCAAAAATCATTCATTTTTATATCAGGGGGAAAGGTATTATCATGACCGGTCTTGCTGAGTGGTGGGAAGGGATCTCCCGCACATTCTACAAATGCTTTATCAAGGAAAGCCGCTACATGCTGCTGGTGAACGGGATCCAGAATACGATCCGCATTTCACTGGTCGCTGCCGCCATCGGGATCATTATCGGCTTTCTGCTCGCGGTATGCAGTCTCTCGAAGAATAAGCTTCTCAACGGGATCCACCGCGTCTATACCGACATCATCCGCGGGACACCTTCCGTCACGCAGCTGATGATCATCTACTTCGTTGTGTTCGCGACCGTCAACTGGCCGAAATGGCTGATCGCATCGATCGCCTTCGGGATCAACTCCGGTGCGTACGTCTCCGAGATCGTCCGCGGCGGGATCCTCTCCGTGGACGTCGGACAGACGGAAGCCGGCCGGTCCCTCGGGCTGAATGCCCGGCAGACCATGTTCGAGATCGTTGTACCGCAGGCCCTGAAGAACATCTTCCCGTCCCTGGGGAACGAATTCATCACCCTGATCAAGGAAACCGCCATCGTCGGTTATATCGGGCTCGTCGACATCCAGAAAGCCGGCGATTTCATCAAAAGCGCGACCTATGAAGCCTTCATGCCGCTCATCGGCACAGCCATCATTTACTTCGCGCTCATCAAGCTGCTGACCTTCGGGCTCAACAAAGCGGAAGGCAGCCTGCGCAAATCGGATATTCGCTGAGGAGGGGAAGCATGATCGAAGTCAAGGGATTGCAAAAACACTTCGGGGATCTGCACGTTCTCAACGGGATCGACGAACAGATCCGTGACGGGGAAGTCGTGGTCGTGATCGGCCCGTCCGGCAGCGGGAAAAGCACCTTTCTCCGCTGTCTGACCCTGCTGGAACAGCCAACCGGCGGTCAGGTGATCATCGACGGGCAGCAGATCAACGCGCCCGGCGTGGACATCAACAAGGTCCGCCAGAACATCGGCATGGTCTTCCAGCATTTCAACCTCTTCCCGCACCTGACCGTCCGCAAAAACATCACGCTGGCCCCGGTCAAGCTGAAGAAAATGACGCAGGAACAGGCGGATGCCAAAGCCATGGAGCTGCTTAAAAAAGTCGGACTGGCAGACAAGGCGGATGTTTATCCGGCCCAGATCTCCGGGGGACAGAAACAGCGTGTGGCGATCGCCCGCGCCCTGGCCATGGAGCCGAAATATATGCTCTTCGACGAACCGACCTCCGCGCTTGACCCGGAAATGGTCGGCGAAGTGCTGGACGTCATGAAACGCCTGGCGCAGACCGGCATGACCATGGTCGTCGTCACCCATGAGATGGGTTTCGCCCGCGAAGTCGGGGACCGCATCCTTTTCATCGACGAAGGCGTCGTGATGGAACAGGGGAAACCGGCCGACTTTTTCGCCAACCCGCAAAATGAAAGGACCCGCTCCTTCCTGAGCAAAGTCCTCTGAGTGCGGAGCCTCTGCGGGACCGGCACGAAATGCTGAATAAATGTCACATTTTTGCAGTGATTTTTGTCAGCGGGTGTAAACTTTAGTTGTTCATATAAACCTGTTGTATAAACAACAGAAAAAACAAAGAAAGGCATTATCATGAAAAAGCTTATTGTTGTGTCCATGCTGATCCTGGCTATCGTTTTCGCCGGCGCAGTTTCCGCCGAAGATGTCCTGAAATTCGGTACCAATGCCGAATTCCCGCCGTTTGAATTCATCTCCGCTGAAGGCGTGATCAACGAATTCGACGGTATCGACATGGTCATCGCCAAGAACATCGCCGAAGCCAACGGCATGACCGCCGTGATCGAAAACATGGAGTTCGACTCCCTGCTCATCGCCCTGCAGAACGGCATGATCGATGCCGTGATCGCCGGCATGACCGTCACCGAAGAGCGCAAGGAAGCCGTTGACTTCACCACGCCGTACTACACCGCCACCCAGGTCATGATCGTCCCCAACGGCTCCGAGATCAAAACCGCTGCCGATATGGCTGACAAAAAGATCGTCGTCATCCAGGGCTACACCGGTGAGACCTGCGTCCAGGACCTCGGCTATCCGTACGAAGCCTTCAAGAAGGGTTCCGAAGCCATCCTTGAGCTGCTGAACGGGAAATGCGACGTCGTCGTGATCGACTCCGCCACCGCCGCGAAGTATGTTGCCGACAATGAACAGCTGACCATCGTCGAAGATGCAGAAGCTTTCGAAGCTGAAGAATACGCCATCGCCGTGAAGAAGGGCAATCCGGAACTGCTCGACATGCTCAACAAAGCCATCGAAACCATGCTCGAAGACGGCACCATCTCCGAAATCGCCGCGAAATACAGCGAAAACTAACCGCCCGGTAATTTGAAAACAAAAACAGCCGTGAGTTTCACGGCTGTTTTCTATTCATATCAGAGAAAACCACCTGCTAAGAAGCAGGCATTGTCGAAGATCTTTAGCTGAAAATCAGTATCGCAGCATGTTGGATTGTCTGAGAATCATGCCTGTAAAACAAGTATATCGACCCTGACACAATAACGGGGGTGCCGGGGCCGACGGGGCGAAGCTCCTGCTCCGCATAAATCGGGCGAAGCCCGAACCTTACGGAGCAGGTATTGGGCCAGCCCGATCGGCCCCGGCTAAATAAACCAGGCGCGGCAAGCAGCCTATGCAAACACACGAACAACTGTGCCGCGCCTTGCGAAGCACTCCCCTCGGATTGCCATGCACACGGCAAAGCATTCACTGACATGCATTTGCAAGCGCACGCTGTTGCCAGCGTCTTATAGGCGCAGAGCAAACCACCGGCTCAGTCGGTGGTTTAGTTTCCGCGCGCAGCCAACCCAACGGAGCAGCCGCGGCTAAAATTCGCACTTATCGAATACTTCTTTCAGGAAATCCGCCCGTTC
>CADBKS010000262.1 GCA_902795255.1 uncultured Chloroflexota bacterium | reverse complement strand
GCGATGATGGATGAACTCGTCCGGCGCTGTCTGGCGCTGAATGTTCGGACAGTCATGGGGTATTATTTCCCGACGAAGAAAAACGGCATGGTGCAGGACTTTTACGGCCGGATGGGTTTTGAGAAGGTCTCCGAAGATGAAACGGGCAGCACGGCCTGGAAGCTGGAGCTTTCCGGCGGGTATGAGAAGAAAAACCATGTGATCACGGTTGAAGGAGAAGATGATGAGCAGGGATGAGATCTATACGCGGCTGACCGCGGTTTTCCGGGATGTTTTTGATGACGAATCGATCTGTGTCGATGAACATACGAGCGCGGAGGATATCGACGATTGGGATTCCCTTGCGCAGATCACGCTGATCGCCGCGGTGGAGCATGAGTTCGGGATCCGTTTTGATATGAAAACAGCCCTGAAACTGAAAAACGCAGGCGCCATGGCGGATCAGATCATGAGCCTTGTGAACTAAGAAAAAAGCTTCCCTTTCCGGGAAGCTTTTTTATATCAGTGAAAACCCACCTGCTTAGCCGGAGGGTCTGATCGTATCGACAGCTTTATTTAGCCCCAAAGCAAAGAAAAGTGGCGGACAAGGAACTCCCGGTATTCAGAAAACAGAGGATCGTCTATGTGATCACGTATGTAGTCAGCATGTAATTTCTGCTCATCCGGATCGATCTCATTATAGCGATGTATGATCACGTTTCCGATGGCTTCTTCTCTGAGTATTTCAGCATAAACGTCCGGGACATGTTCGTGCAGAATGACCGGGACATCGGCATGACTCTCCCAGGTGTGGCCATTGGTATTTGTCAGATCTGTAACAGAAACCGGCCGATATAAGAACCCTTCCTTTCCATCGTACATGGTCTTCAACTGATCCGGAAAACGTTCATAATAATGCTGCTCTCCATCTTTAAGCCCTAATGTGACGAAGTTCTCATCTCTGCTCCTGCAGCAGACCAGGGCATAGACTCTGTCCGTTGTAAAATAAGCAACTTTGCTGCCATCAACGTGAGATCGTGCGTTTGCGAGAATGATATTCAATCCTTTAATGATGCTTCCATGGTAAAGAACGCGTTTTTGTGTCATGTCAATTTCTCCTGCACTGTTTTTTACGCCGGCGTCTATCCGGTCAGCGGTAGCGGACGATGAGTCTGTCGTATTCTTCCTTCATGATGTTGCGGTCCAGCACCATGATCACATAATTTTCACTGACGGAGTTCCGCGTATCTTCCTGGAAGCAGGTATAGGTTTCGCTCGCTTCTTTCGCAAGCGTACTTTCGGGGTCATACTCGGATGCTTTGACTGCGAGATAATAACGTTCTGTTCCCGGCAGGTCATCATACCATTCCATATCGCTGTTGAATGGCAGCAGGTAGGGCCCTTCATCCCCCCAGGCGATGGACCGCGGGCTGACCGTGCCGCCGGAAAGGACCGTGACGCTGTTTGAAAGCCAGTAACTGGTGATGTATCCGTGATCCAGTCCGTGTTTCTTCAGTGTCTCCAGCAGTCCGTCCTGTGCGAACCAGATCTTGATGTCATAGGGGATGCGGAGCACGGAAATGCCGCTGAGCGCGGCATGGACGGCCAGCATGGCCCCGCAGAGCAGTGTCAGCCCCGATGATACGGAGCGTTCGCGGAAATGATCTGCTGCTTCCCGGCGGAACAGGATCAGCACGGTCACCTCACAGGCGAACAGCGGCGGGATCAGCCGCCAATCCACATCGGAAATTTTCCCGAAAACAAAGAAGAACAGGAACGCGGCAAACATCGCCCACGCTGTATAAATAAAGATGCGTTCACCGGCTGTTTCCACCTTTTTGTGCCGGGAGAAAGAAATGCAATAACCGGCCAGCATAATGGCAGCGGTGATGATCCTCAGCACTGTCTTGATCCAGACCGGCGTGAAGGCGTCGAGTTTTTTCCCCGGCAGCTCGTAGAACAGGGAGATCCAGCGTTTCGGAAAGTTCAGCAGGTTGCCCGCCCATTCTTCAGCCGGGACGATCACGGAATACCCGTCGGAATAATTGGTGTTCAGCGATCGGGAGAAAAGGAGCCCCGCGGCAGCCGCGATGCAGATGCAGCCGATCACGGGGAGCAGTTTCTTATTCCGGCTGAGCCAGGCTTCTGCAGCGCACCCGGCCAGCAGCGGCAGTGTGACGTAAAGCATCTGGACGGTCCCGTTCGCGCTGCACATGAAAAGCCATACGGTCAGTACCAGCGCCGACACGATCCGTCCGGTTTTGCTTTCCCGTTTCAGAAAGGCGCAGATCAGGGCGACGGCCGCCAGCAGGTAGAAGACCGACAGGCTGTAGTGGATGATATGTCCGTAGAAGATCTCCCGCGTCTTTTTTGTGGCACAGACGGCCAGCAGCATGACCGCGGTTTCCGCAAAGGCGGTGCTGCGATCTGTGTGCAGCGCGCGGAAAAAAAGGAACAGCACCAGCGTGAAGAGGCAGGTGAACAGGCACATTCCCGCGCGGAGCGCTGTCATCCCGATGCCGAAAAGCTTCAGAAACGGCATGAACAGCCACTGTCCGCCGAACGCAAGCCGGTACGCGTAATCAAAAGTCGGTTTGAAAAGGCTCCCGCTTTCCAGCGAGGCCTGCGCCCAGAGCAGGGTGTCTGTGCAGTCGGCGTGGAACTCCGTGATGTAGGCATTTCCCCAGATGTAATACTGAACGATGCAGAATGCTGCCGTCAGGAGGAGGATCGAAAAGATCAGCTTGAAAGAACCGTGTTTTTTATTCATATTTCCTGCCATTGTCAGGGGTTTCGAAACGGGGCAGGGCCGGTGCCTGCCGCAATAAAATTATAATATCATCTGCGGATATATCGGGAACGTGCTGATTTATGCTAAAATAACACACGATCTTTTTTTATCAATCCGAGGAACTTTTGACTGATAATCTTACTTCTACACAGGCGGATCTTCCGCGCAGCAGCAGAAAACAGGCGCTGGAGACGCTGGTGCGCCTGGCCCTGCCGGCCATCGTACAGCAGATGCTCAGTTCGATCCTGCAGTATGTCGATACGGCCATGGTCGGACGTCTGGGCGCGGCCGCGACGGCTTCTGTCAGCACCAGCACTTCGGTGAACTGGCTGGTTCATTCCCTCCCCGGCGGTTTCGCGATCGGACTGCTTTCCCTGCTGTCTCAGGCTTACGGACGCGGCGACCGGGATGAAATGAAGCGCCTTTCCGCACTGGGGTGCCGTCTTGTTCTGTTCTTCGGTGTGGTGATCACGGTGATCTGTCTCGCGGTATCTCCCTTCCTGCCGGCCTGGATGCAGACCGCGCCCGAAATACGCGGTGATGCATCCGAGTACTTTTTCATCGTCAGCATCCCGCTGCTGTTTTTTGTGGCCAACAGCATTTTCGCCTCGCTCATGCATGCCGTCAAAGATACACGTACCCCGATGATCGTCAACCTGAGCGCCAACCTGCTGAACATGATCCTGAACTACCTGTTCATTTACCGCTTTTCCATGGGCACCCGCGGAGCAGCACTGGCGACCTGCGTTTCCACCGCTGCCGGCGGAGCAGGGATGTACCTGGCTTACAGGCGAAAGGATGAACTGAAGGATGTAAAGATCCGGGGCAA
>CADBKS010000261.1 GCA_902795255.1 uncultured Chloroflexota bacterium | reverse complement strand
TGGGATCCTTCCGGCCGAACCGGGAAACGGTGAAAGTCAAAATTGCGCAGATGCGCGGGAAGGAAGCCGTCATCAAATGGGTGCCGGATCCCTCGTCCGACGTGCTGACGGTGCGGGACGAATCCGGGCACTGGTACTGTGCGGCCGATTACCGGACCGGCGGGCGGATGTATCTGCAGCTGTACGGGGACGTGTTCGCCGGGGAAGGCGATACGCTGCTGCTGGAGATCAGTCACCCGCATACCATACAGGGGCTGGGCGGGGAAACATCGACGACGGTACCGGAGTCCCTATCGCTGACGGTAGCGGCCGGGGCAGCGGGGTACGCGATGCGGATCCGGGCGCGGAGTGTAACAGAAGTGTTCGGGAAGCGTCCGGAAGACACCGAGCGCCTGATCGAACAATCGGAGATCCTCATCGGGGAATATCTCGCGGAGCTGGGGGAAGCGGATTTCAGGGATGCGATGCATCTCAGTCCATGGCCGCTGCGCGGGTTCCCGTTTTGAGCAGATCACGTTCCGCTTATCCTGCGGTTCCCGGTATTCCCGATATAATTAAAACCGTACCGTCAAAAAACAGTATACGGCGGTACGGTTTCGGAGATACAGATGCGGGTCTACAGATATACGGTTCTTTTCCTGATCATGCTGCTGTGCACAGCGTTTGTCTGCGGCCGGGTCAGGGCTGAGGAGACTTTTTACGAACGGGCGCAGTTGGAAGCATTTCTGAGAGATCAGCGGCCCGCCGAGCTGAATTTCTCCTGTTCGGCGGAACTGTACGGCGAGCTGCAGCCGGATGGTTTCCGGGAGCTTTTCCGCCTGCTGGCCCGGGCGGGTATTGACCACAGCGGCGCGGAAGTTTCCTATAATGATCTTTTCCGCCATATCGGATTGCGTTCGCTTGTCTATACGGACAGGCCATGGGCTGAAGTCAGTGTGCTGTCCGAACTCGGTCCGGCGCTGCAGGGAATCCCGCGGGAGGGGACGGATTTTGTGCTGCTTTGTCCCGGCGGAATGGTCGAACAGCTCGTCAGCGGGCAGACACTGCGGAACGCTGCCGCGAAAGCCGGTGTGCGGAGCTTCGCCTCTGTGTACAGTGCCGACACGGGGATCCTGCGCATGACCGGTATCGAGTTTTTTGATGTTCCGGGCGCGGATGCGGAAGATTACGCCCAGTTTGCGGCCGCGGTCTCCCGGTTCGCGGACGAAAATATTCAGGATTTTTATATTGTCTTTACGCCGGAACTGTTCGCTGCGGTCACCGGGGATCCCGCTGAAATGACGGCCATGCTCGGCTCCAGCCGCATCGGGGCTTATTCCGCGGAGATCGATCCGAACAGCTGTGTCATCCATTTTATGCAGACGGAATTCACGGATGCTCCCCGTGAGATCTGCCGGAGTGTCAGCGACGTCCGGGAGGCGATCCGCCGGATGGGTGCGCTCGGGATCCGTGACTTCGAGCTGATTTTCCCGTATACGGATGTTTTCGATACGCTTTATGTCGATGATTTCGCCGGGCTGCTGACGGTTCGGACGGAAGCGGGAATGGTCCGCGGGGATGTTTCATACAGTTCCGGACATGACCGGATCATTTTCAGAAACGCGGAGATCGTTTCCGATGTTCAGGCGCTGACGAACCTCGCGGAGGCCAATGCCTTTGCGGAAGCACAGGCGGATTCCGGAAACAGGGATATCCACCTTTTCTGCACACCGGAACTTTACCGTCTGCTGACGGAAGTTCCCGTGCGGGACGGTACGGCGCGGAAAAGTCTGACGCGGATGTATGATCTGGTCTCCCATGCCGGGATCTTTGATTACACCATCACCACATCGGAAGCGACCGGCCTGATCAGCATCCGGGTCAGCCGGCTGTTCCCGGGCAGAGCGGTGATGCTGGCTGTCCGCAGCGGGGACACCGGCGGGCTGAGTGAAAGGGAGCGGCTGACATGGCAGGCAGCTGCCGCTGCAGCGGACACGGTGCGGACCGGAGATCCGCTTCAGACGGCAAAGGGGGTGCATGACTGGCTTTGTTCGCGGGTGACGTATGCGGATGATGCCTTTACCGATGAGGATGATACCGCTGTCGGCGCGATCCTGAACGGCCGGGCAAATTGTGACGGATACGCGGATGCTTTCTATCTGATCGCCGGGCTGGCGGGACTGGATGTCCGCTATCAGCACGGCGACAGTCTTGACAAGAATGATCCTTCCGATCCGGCTTCTGTTTCCCATCTCTGGAATCTGCTTGAGATCGGCGGGGTCTGGCGGATGGTGGATGTGACCTGGGATGATGATGACAGCGGATGGTCCTATATATGGTTCAACGCCGGGCGGGATGTCGCGGCCCGCATGCATGTCTGGAACGAAGATATGACGGTGCCGATCGCGGCGGAATCGGACCATCCCTTCAATATCGGAAGTGATTTTTATGTCCGGGACCGTGATGAAATGCTTGCCGCGGTCAGGACGGCTGCGGAACGCGGGCTGGTCTGGTTCCATATCGTTTTTGAATGTCCGGATGCGGAATTGCTTGCTGAAGAGGCACGGCGGGCGGTCATGGACCGCAGCGGACGGACAATCAGTTATTCCTGGAATGATAAAATGTCCGCGCTCGGTTTCTTTGACCTGCAATGGTAACTGCGAGCCGGTCAGCGAGGCGGATGCGGTCATGTGTCACAAAAAAATTAAATCGCTTGACATAAAACGGGAAGCCCGCTAAAATATATCCGTTGTTGAAAAACAATGGTTTGCCGAGATAGCTCAGTTGGTAGAGCATACGACTGAAAATTGTAGTGTCCACGGTCCGATTCCGTGTCTCGGCACCTGACAGAGAACCCGGGTGATTCCGGGTTTTTTGTTATTTCGATCCGGTTTACCCCTTTGCCATAATCTTATTTTGGCAGTTAGTTATCATCTTTGTTATACTATATTAACCGTATCAAAATCGCACGCGGAAGGAGGAACCTGCCATGCCGTTTATTTCTGTCAAAGCGTATCCGATGGATGAAGCGGTCAAACGGAAGACCGCCGAAGCCATCCTTGAAGTGTTCCGTACAGTCTGGGGCGCGCAGCCGGAGTGGGTGACGGTCGCCATGGAGGACGTCGCTCCGGAAGAATGGGATGAAAAAGTTGTCCGCGGGGAGATCCTGCCGGATCCCGGCCGGATCATGATCCGCGACGGACAGAAGCAGTACAAGGAGAAAGAAAATGAGTGAAAAAATCGTACAGACCGCCGGCCGTGACCAGCTGGGCGGATTTTCCCCGATGTTTGCGCATCTGAATGATGACGTGCTTTTTGGTGAAGTGTGGAATGAGCCGGCGATCGATGTGAAAACGAAGTGCATCATCACGGTCGTTTCACTGATGGCCTCAGGGATCACGGATTCATCCCTCGGTTATCATCTGCAGAACGCAAAGGCTCACGGTGTGACAAAGGCGGAGATCGCGGCGATCATCACCCATGCCGCGATGTATACCGGCTGGCCGAAGGGATGGGCGGTGTTCCGCATGGCGAAGGAGATCTGGAATGATGAAGTTCCGGCTCAGAGCGAAAAAGACCGCTATCAGAATACGATTTTCTTCCCGATCGGTGCCCCGAATGACGCTTACGCGAAATACTTTGTCGGGCAGAGCTACCTTGCAC
>CADBKS010000260.1 GCA_902795255.1 uncultured Chloroflexota bacterium | reverse complement strand
TCCTGACGAATGTAATAAATTTTCACGAATGTCTATACCATCTAAAAAACAAAAAGTATAATTTCCCCAAAATTGTGCCCAGAGTAAGACAATATCCGCATTTATCTCAGCCTGACAAAAAAATCAGTGCGGTATTATTCGTTAATTTTGTGAGCGGATGAAAGGCTGGCTGTCTTTTCCGGACATAAAAACCGATCCGTGGAAGGAGAACGGAAATCATGAAAAAGAAAGCTATTATGTCGATCAGTTTCGGTACAAAACTGGCTGATGTGAACCAGCGCAATCTGCATGCGCTGGAAGCAGAATACAAAGCCGATCATCCGGAATGTGAACTGTACAACGTTATTACCAACGAATCGCTGATCAAGATCATCCAGAAAGAGGGCAATCCGGTCTACGCGGTACGTGAATGTATGGCCCGAATGGTCCTGGATGGAGTCACCCATCTGTATGCCCAGCCGGCATACATTCTGAACGGTTCAGAGTTTGAGGAACTGCAGGCCATGGTCTATTCCCACAAGGCGGATTTCATCTCCGTAAAATGCGGGAACCCGCTGCTGACCACCCATGAGGATTATGTGCGTGTCTGCCGCTCGATCATGGAAGAGGACTACGCGGATCTGCCGGAAAATGAAGCGGTCTGCCTGGTCGGACACGGTTCCGATCACTTCTCCAACGCGGTTTACTGCACGCTGGATTACGTCTTCAAGGATCAGGGCTTCGAAAACAGCCATGTCTGTACCTTCAACGCGTTCCCGCAGATCGATGCGGTGATCCGCCATCTGAAGAAGAATCCGAAGATTGATACGGTCAACCTTTCCCCGTTCATGTTTGTCGCGGGTGAATCAGCCATGGAAGGTGTCTGCGGCGATGCGGATAACTCCATGAAATCCAGACTGGAACAGGCCGGGTTCAAAGTCAATGCCCGCCGCAAGTGTCTCGGCGAATACGCCGGGATCCGCCGGATCTACAGAGATCACCTCAACAGCTGCTTTGAATAATAAAGGACTGGAATTATGGCATACGTAGATGAAATTATGGAATCTGTATTGAAGCGGAACCCGGGCGAACCTGAATTCCATCAGGCTGTCCGCGAGATCCTGGACTCGATCGCTCCCGTCATCGCGAAGCATGAAGCCGACTACCGGGAAGATAAGATCCTGGAACGCATCGTGGAACCGGAACGCAGCATCTCCTTCCGCGTGACCTGGACGGACGATCATGGCAAAGTCCATGTCAACCGCGGTTACCGGACGCAGTTCAACAGTGTCCTCGGCCCGTACAAGGGCGGGATCCGCTTCCATCCCTCTGTCAACCGCAGCATCATCAACTTCCTGGGTTTCGAACAGATCTTCAAGAACGCCCTGACCGGACAGTCGATCGGCGGCGGTAAGGGCGGTGCGGACTTCAATCCCCGCGGCAAATCCGACCGCGAAGTGATGTCCTTCTGCCAGGCTTTCATGTCCGAGCTCTTCCATTATATCGGACCAAACGAAGATGTCCCCGCGGGCGATATCGGTGTGGGCGGCCGTGAGATCGGCTACCTGTACGGCGCGTACAAGAAGTTCACCCACCAGTTCGAGGGTGTTCTGACCGGTAAGGGCGTCGGCTGGGGCGGTTCGCTTGCCCGTACCGAAGCGACCGGTTACGGTGTGGTTTATATCACGGAAGAAATGCTTTCCCATAAGGGCCAGTCCGTTGCCGGGAAGACCGCGGTCGTCTCCGGTTCCGGGAATGTCGCGCTCTATACCATCCAGAAACTGCAGACGCTGGGCGCGAAAGTCGTCACGGCCAGTGATTCCGACGGCTATATCTATGATGAAGAAGGGATCGATTTCCCCTGCCTGCGTCAGATCAAGGAAGTCAAACGCGGCAGAGTCCGTGATTATCTGGAGTTCCATCCGAAGGCCCAGTACTTCGAAGATGAAAAGGTCTGGGGTGTGCCCTGCGATATGGCCTTCCCGTGCGCGACACAGAACGAGCTTTCCCTCGAACACGCGATCACCCTTGTCAACAACGGATGCAAATCCGTGACCGAGGGTGCCAACATGCCGACAACACGGGAAGCCACGGATTACCTGCTCTCCGCGGGGATCGACTTCCTGCCGGGCAAGGCTGCCAACGCGGGCGGTGTCGCGGTCTCAGCGCTTGAAATGTCCCAGAATGCTTCCCGCATTTACCGCTCCTTCGAGAGCGTCGACAACCAGCTGCGTGAGATCATGAAAGGCATCTATGCCCAGATGGAAAGCGCCTGTGAGGACTACAATACGCCGGGCAACTACGTGAGCGGTGCGAACATCGCCGGTTTCCGCAGAGTGGTCAAGGCCCTCCGCGCACAGGGATACGTATAAAAACAGTATTCAGTGCCAAGTGACAAGTGATAAAAAAAAGAGCCGCGCTTTGCGCGGCTCTTGTCATCTGGATCCTGGATCCTGTCTAAGCCTTTACCTGTGCGTAGCGTTCCGAGCCGATGACGCTCATCATGAATTCATACGGATCCGTTTTGTCCCGGATCACCATTGAAAAGATCTGCGGGGAATTGCCGCTGACCAGTACGACCCCCTGCTCGTTTTTCTTTACCGGCACCTGCCGGTTGCGGCTCTGCACGTTCCAGAAAACGATTTTCGGCAGTTTGTAACCGTACTTTTTATACAGCTCTTTCGCGTATTCGAAATTTGTCATATCCGCATCACGGGTGCAGGAATCAAATTCCATATCCGAAATGATATAAAGTGTTTCCGGCATTTCAGACTGAGGGAGACGGTTCTTTATTGCCGTCCGGAGGATCAGTTCGAAGACACGCTGGATGTTGGTATTCGCAACTTCATTGAAGGATTTGCAGTAACGGATCCGTTCGGCAAAATCCCTGCCTTTGATCTCCACCAGCTGCGGGTCCATCGAAAAGGTGATGAAGCAGTTATGGAACAGCCCGGTGTTGCGCTCTGCGAAATACAGGCCCAGCGACAGTGCCACGTCTGCAGGGCAGGGATTTCCGAACCCGTACATCGAACCGGACCCGTCGATCACGGCCAGCGCATTCCTTCCGTCGGTAAAATCCTCCAGTGCGTTCCAGGTCACGTTCAGGGATTCCCGCTCGGCTTCCGTGAGAGAGCGTTTATTCAATACTTCCCTGACCGGTTCATACGGCATCAGCGTGCCGGTGTGCATCACTGCTTTCCCCTGCGAGACCTTTTGTAAGAACGCGGAATAACGCTCCCGGTCATTGCGGATGAATGCCTTCCGGTATTTGAACATCGCCTTTGACGGCTGCTGTGAATAATCGAAGGTATATTTTTTCTCCCGCAGGTTGTTTTCAAGGATCCGGATCGCGGCGCGCAGCGCGCTCAGCATCTTCCGGTACTGTGCGTCGTTCATCTCAAGCGCCTGAGCGATCTTTTTGGCTTCCCGGCGGGTCTCCTGAGAAGAGGCATTGACAGAAGGCAGCCATTTCCCGAGCAGGGAGACCGGTTCTCCGGCTTCCAGCGCGGTGAGGTCACGCGAAAGCTGCTTCTTGATGCAGCTGAGCGCATCCGCTTCACAGGGCGTGTCCAGCAGCACAAGCAAGTCATCCCAGCGGCCGTATTCCGGGATCAGCGGGATATTTTTCCTGACGCTTTCACTTTCCAGATCCGCCAACGCGCATAGGAGGATGCGGAAGACGCGCCGTTCCCCCTGTC
>CADBKS010000259.1 GCA_902795255.1 uncultured Chloroflexota bacterium | reverse complement strand
GGGAGTTTGTCCGTTACTTCGTCGATGAACTCCGGGGTGAGCCGGTCATCTTTGGCGTAATTGCGGATCGTTTCCTTCAGTTTCCCGAGCGGGATCGTGTCATATTTGAAGTTCTGTCCTTCGAGGATCTTCGCCTGGGGGTTGATGAAGACCAGCATCGGATGGATCTTGTCTTCCGGGAAGTCGATCTCACGTTTGATGAAGTAATCGCGGACCGCTTCCAGGTTGGCTTCGCATTCCTGGTCCGGACGGCCGATGGATTCCTGCCCGAAAAGCTTCATGAACCAGTTGGCCTTTTTCTGGGTCCAGCGGCCTTTGGCTTCGTCATAGCCGATCTCTCCGCCGACGAAATAGGGCATCAGGATGAAGGCGCCGGCAGTCCCGACCAGGAGATGGTCGACCGGCTCCATGTAATGGTAGATCGAGAAATTGTCGCTCAGGCCCTTCAGCTTGACGTTGAAGATGTTGTTGTTGGAGGGTTCGCGCCCCCACTTCGAGGTGAAGGTGATGGAGAGCTGGGAAAGGAAGAACCCGACCAGCAGCGCGATGAAGGAGAGCGTGATATATTTCGGTGAAAAGGCCGCGACCGCACCGGCGATCAGCACTGCGAAGGCTGCCAGCGTGGAATATTTTGAAATGTTGCGGTATTTCTTCAGTTTCTTTTCATTGGTGTAAATATACATGGTTTCAGTCCCTCTTCAGTTCTAATTTTGTCTGGATCGCGTCCTTGATCATAGAGAGCAGATCCATGTCTGCGGCGGATTTCGCCAGCGCCATCCCGTTGACCAGCGCGGTGCTGTTGGAGCCGCCGTGCCCGACAAAGGAGAGTCCGTCGATCCCGAGCAGCGGGGCGGCCCCGATCTCGTTCGGGTCCATCTTTGCCTTCACGCCTTTGAAGACCGGTTTCGCCAGCAGGCCTGCGATCTTTCCGGTGAAGGAACTCATCAGCCCTTCCTTGAGCATATCGGTCAGCATCTTTGCCGCGGCTTCGGAGGTCTTGAGCAGCATGTTGCCGGTGAAGCCGTCCGTGACGACGACGTCGGCCTTGTTTGCGAAAACATCTTTGGCTTCGACGTTGCCGATGAAATTGATGTCTGTTTCCTTAAGAAGCAGGAATGTGCCTTTCGACAATTCATTCCCCTTCCCTTCTTCGGAGCCGTTGTTCAGAAGCCCGATCTTCGGGTTTTTGATGCCGAGCATTTTTTCCGCGTAGACGGATCCCATGACCGCGAACTGCTGCAGGTATTCCGGGCGGCAGTCGGCGTTGGCGCCGATATCCAGGACGATGCAGTGCCCTTTACGGGTCGGGAACAGGGTGGTCAGGGCCGGGCGGGCGACGCCTTTGATGCGGCCCAGTTTGCGGAGGCTGTTGAACATGGCAGCCCCGGTGTTGCCGGCGGTGACGAAGGCCTGCGCTTTGCCTTCCTTGACAAGGCTGAGGCCGATGGCCATCGAGTTGTTCGGTTTGGCCTGGGAGCTCTTGACGGCTTTTTCACCCATTTCCAGAATATCTTCGGCGTGAACGATCTCGATCGGGAGTCCCGCGAAGTCGCTTTCCGAAGCGTGTTTGAAGATCACATCTTTGTTTCCGACGAAAAAGATCTTTTCACCGGTATTTTTTGCAAATTCGATCGCAGCGGCGATCTCCGGTACCGGATGGTCATCACTGCCCATTGCGTCTAATACGATCGGCATTTTTTACTCCTCAACAAAAAAACTCTATTTATTATAAACGGAAAATGGGAGAACGAGAACGGGAAGCGGGGAAAATAGTTTTTAGGGGGCAGGGGGCAGGTTTGTACGTGTGAAGCTTATTTCAGAGTTCAGAGGTTATTTCAGAGTTCAGAGTGCAGAGTTCAGAGTGCAGTTAACAAGGGGACGCTTCGCGTCGGTTAATAAAACGCTCCGCGTCCCGCTGTGATCGTTACAAAAAGTGCCTGCGGGAGCGGTTCCCTATGACACCTTCGGTGTCGCCGGGCAACCGGCCCCTTTGGCACTATCGTAATTCGTCGCGAAGCGACACCGATCTCCGCCGGATCCTGAATCCTGAATCCTAAATTCTGACTGACAACCGGCTACTGGCTACTGGTTACTGGTT
Organism: uncultured Chloroflexota bacterium; assembly: GCA_902795255.1. Next base: position 1,581 of record CADBKS010000259.1, on the reverse strand, counting down.
ACTGGTTACTGGTTACCGGTTACCGGTTCCCGATCAATGCTTTTTGCCGCCTTTTTTCGCTTTCGGGGCGGATGCTTTCTTTTCGGCCTGTTTCTTTTCGAGTTTGTTGATAAAATCCTGCAGCGAGTCCGCGTCGAGATCTTCCTCGTCCAGGCTTTCGAAATCGGCCCAGAGCTGTTCCTCGTCATCGTCGGCATCCGCGCGGGCTTCGTATTCCTCAAGGTCATCCAGGATGCGGAAGCGGGAGAGGTCCATGCCTTCCAGCGGGTTGTCATGGTGATGATGATGTTCGTGCTCGTGATGGTGGTGGTGTTCACCGCATCCGCATTCATCCTCATCATCGTCCTCATCGGTGTCGATCGCCTCATCGTCTTCCAGATCATGCGGGATCTTTTCCTCAAGCGTGGCCAGACAGCGCTCGCGGGCGTCTTCCAGTTTTTCACGGAGTTCGGCCTTTTCCTCTTCGGAAAGTTTTTCCTCCCGCAGGGCTTCTTCAAAGGAAGGGCCCATGTTGATGGTCATATTCAGCGTGTCGATGCAGTCATCGATGGCCTCTGCAACCTCATGGTCCAGGTCGACGGCAGCTTCCCCGAGGGTCTCCAGCACGTCCAGCGAATCTTCATCGCCGATCTCCGCCACGGCTTCCGCCGCCGCGATCAGCAGGTGGGGCGGGACGCGGTCGAAATTTGCGATCACGTCATAAAGCTCCGGCAGGGCTTCCTTCAGCTGGAGCGTTCCCGCGGTGCGGAACGCGCTGCCGCGGACCACATCATCGCTGTGGGTCAGCAGCTCGAGTACCGAGTCGTTCCATTCTTCCGACATCGTGAGGTGGACGGCGGTCAGCCCGGCGTTCAGTTCATCCGGATCGTTCCCCGCCAGGTAGGCGCTGATGATCTCTTTGACGCGCGGGTCGTTGGAAAGGGCGTAGGCGACGACGGCCGCCCGCCGGACATTCCGTTTATTGCTGTCGATCAGTGCGGAGAGCGCCGCGTGCAGCTTCTTCTTGGGTACCGGGATGGCGTTTTCGATATCCGCTTCATACATATACTGCCCGAGCACCTCGATGGCGGCGATCTGCGCGCCTTCATGGGGGTCGTTCTGTGCGATCTCCAGAATGCGGCTGCCGATCTCCCGGGTGTTTTCCAGCCCGAGGATATGGACGGAAGCGGTGCGGATCTCGCCTTCCGGGTCGGTGCTGCCGTGCAGCGCGATCGGGGAATAGTCATAAATGTAGTTTTCCGCACCGCAATCATCGATGCATTTGCAAAGGGAAATGCCACATTTGATGCCAATCCAAATATTAGGCAAAAACTTGATGTGGCATTAGCTTTAGCATTGGTTAATGTACTGGTGATAGACGAAGATATATCAGTGAAACAATATCTCAGTGCTGAAAAAAGAGCACGGGAGATGGTTGACTCCACCTGAATCTTATGTTAACCTATCATTGGGTACAAAACCAGTAGGAGGTTTTATGTCCAAGAGAAATGTTGCTATTTATGCAAGAGTCTCTACTGAACATGAAGCACAGCTATCAGCACTTGATAATCAAGTACAGTATTACGATAACATACTAGCAAT
>CADBKS010000258.1 GCA_902795255.1 uncultured Chloroflexota bacterium | reverse complement strand
AGGCCGGGATCGAAACCGACTATGAAGGGATCCTGAAAGTGGTCCCGTGCATTCGGGAGCGGATCGTAAAACTGACAGATGCGCCGGAAATCGCCCGCTGGATGTTCACTGAAGATATTCCGCCGGTCATGGACCAGCTGATGCAGAAAAAGCTTGAGATCAGCGACTGCATCACGATCGCCGAACGTTCTTACGAAGTGATCAAAGGGCTGCCGTCTCTGGACGCGGAAACAGCCGAACAGCCGCTGCGCGACCTGATCGCGGAAACCGGTTATAAGCCCGGGCAGGTTTTCGGCCTGATCCGCGGCGCGATCTCCGGACAGAAAGTGACGCCGCCGCTGTTTGACTGCATGGTCGTTATCGGTAAGGACAAAGTTCTGGAACGGCTTGAAAACGATGGGTTTTCTTGACAGTTTCTCCCTTGATCTGCCGGTAAAGCTGCGCTTCGGCTGCGGTGTCCTCGATGAGATGCAAAAGGCATCTCTTCCGGGTAAAAAGGCTATGATCGTTACGGGCGGAAAGACGATCCGCCGCAACGGCACTTTTGACCGGCTGTACAGGATCGTATCAGCTAAAGCAGACGCTGTCACCGTCTTTAACAGCTCTTCTTCCAATCCCACACTGAAAACTGTGATGGAAGGAGCTGCACAGGCAAGGGAGAATGCTGTCGATTTTATTGTCGGGATCGGCGGCGGCAGCAGCATGGATACCGCAAAAGGGATCGCCGCGATGGCGGTCAACAGCGGTACACTGTGGGATTATACAGCATCCGGCTCCGGCAGCGGGAAGACGCTTGCAAACAAACCGCTGCCGCTGATCGCTGTTCCGACGACAGCCGGTACCGGAAGCGAAGCAAACAAGACCGCCGTGATCACCGATTCCGACCGGAAGGAAAAAATCGGGATCCGTACCGATTTCCCGGTCTGCGCTTATGTAGATCCGGAGCTTACGCTCTCCGTACCGGCGGATCACACGGCAGAGCAGGGCTTTGACGCGTTCTGCCACTGTTTTGAAGCGTATCTATCCGTAAAGGCCAATTCGATGAGCGACATCTTTGCTCTGGCAGGGATCCGCGAAATATACCGATGGCTCCCCAAAGCCTTTGAAAACGGTTCCGACATTGAGGCGCGGTACCATGTATCACTCGGATCGATGCTGGGCGGGATCGTACTTTACCTCTCTTCGGCATCAGCAGCCCATACGCTGGAGCATATGCTGAGCGGGATGGATCCGTCGGTTTCGCACGGAGGCGGGCTGGCCATGATCTTCGACGCGTTCCACGCGAAAGAGGCGGAAAATGTCCCGCAGCGATACGCGGAAGTCAGCAAAGCGCTCGGGATCGGTTCCGAAAAGGCTTCCGACCCGCAAAATGCTTCGATGCTGCTTTCGGCGCTGAAGGAATGGAAAACCGGGCTGGACCTTGACCGGCTGCACCTGAGCAGCTTCGGATTCAGCAAAATTAATATTGATGAAATGGTCCGCATGACGCATTGGGTCGGCGGCGGTCCGCTGGTGCGCGACCGTTACCGGCTGACAGATGAGGATCTCGCAGAAATCATTCTTAAGTCATTGGAGCGCTGAAAATGGAATCGGTCCTGATCACGGGTTCCGCTCGCCGGGTCGGCGCATTGATCGCGGAGGATCTTGCTTCCGCGGGTTATTGCGTTTGGATCCATTATCGGTCACATAAAAGTGAAGCTGAAGCCCTCTGCGCAAAGATCCGGAATGCAGGCGGAAAATCGGAGACCGTTCAGGCTGACCTTACGGATACCGCGCAGATCGACAGCATGCTGCAGACGGTTCTGGAAAGATCCTCCGGCAGTCTGACCACGCTTATCAATAACGCGGCAATGATCCGAAGCGGGCGGCTGCAGGACACATCCCCGGATGAATGGGATATGATCATGAATACGAACCTGAAAGCAGTCTGGTATCTTTCAACCCGCTTTTCAGCGTTGTTTTCCTCAGCCAAAAGGATCATCACGATCGGTGATGCGAGCGCAGCGAACGGCTATGCCGGGCATGCAGTATACGGGCTCAGCAAATCCGCGCTGAAGTATCTGACCGAACAAATGGCGGCTGCCTTTGCCCCCTCTCTCCGTGTCAATCTGATATCGCCGGGATTTGTTCTCCGGGCTGATAAGGAACCGGCTGAAATCTGGGAAAAACGGATCAGCCGCACACTGGCGGATAACAGCGGGATCACCGGAGCGATCCTTTCCGGCATTCGTTTTCTGATGACCGACCCGGGAATGACCGGCGCTGAAATCATTATTGACAACGGAGCGCATCTGCCGCGCAGCGGCAAAATTTGAAGTACAATAAAAGCATAACCATTACCAGGAGAAGTCGATGAAACGAATAATGCTTTTTCTAACGGTGTTGTTTGCTGTCATGCTGGCGTCGTGCAATGTTCCCGAGAAAATCACTGAGGAAATGTCCCGTACGCTTATTGCGGAAACCCTTCAGGCAAAGATCAATGCCATTGCTTCCCAGACTCCTCCGACGGAAACTTCCACGCAAACCGCGCCCCCTACCGAAACGCCCACTCCGACGGTCACCCCGACTCCGACGATCGAACCTTCCGCGACCTGGGCAATGTCCGAAAAGGGATGTGCCGATATTCTGGTCCTTTATTATCATGATGTCGTCAACGGAAAAAAGGACGATCCGTATTATCAGAGGGAATTCGAATACCGCTATGTCCGTTCCATCGAATTTGAACAGCAGGTCCGTATCCTATACGAAATGGGATATACCCCGATCACCCTTTCCACTATGGTGAAGGTCCTTTACGAGGGAGCCGAACTGCCTGAGCGGCCGGTCCTTCTGACTTTTGACTCTACGGAAATGGGCCAGTGGAAAAACGTTTATCCGATCATGAAAAAATACGGCTTTGTCGGCAATCTGATGATCGCAGCCAACCACGTGAATGCCAAGAATTCCCTGTCAGCGGCTCAGATCCAGGAAATGCTGGACCTCGGCTGGGAGATCGGTTCCTCCGGCTATTACGGAAACGGTCTTGCGGATCATACGCAGTACGGACAGGAAATAGGCATGTCCAAACCGAAACTCGAGGAATTGTTCGGTGTCCCCGTTGAAGTATTCGCGTATCCGGACGGCTACACAGATCCGGGCGGAGAGATCATCAGAAGAACGTCGCAGTACTATAAAGCCGCCTTTGCGGGCGACTATCCGAGAGACAAAAGTGTGAACAAGATCACATTCGACAGCCGTTACTTTATCCCGCGGCATGAGATCCTTCGGGGCATGTCCTACAACGAGTTCTTTGAGCTGCTGCCATGGAAAGAAGGTACCATCTCAAAGGAAACAATGGAGTGGACTCTGCCGACCGCGACGCCGGATCCGGTTGTTGTGCAGGCAACAAGATCCGCTGAAGAAACAAAAATGGCGGAAGGCAACTGATAAAAACGAAAAAGAGCGGGGTGCTTTTGTCCCGCTCTTTTTCGTTTAATAATATAAGCTCAGCATCCTGCTGCGGCTTCTGCTGACTGTATTTTGTTCATTCTGGCGTAGGTTCCGCCCAGATCGATCAGTTCCCGGATCCGACGGTTCATCGTCCCGATGGGAAACTCCGTCACGATCACCCGGCTGCAGGACTCGACGCATTCCCTGGCCCGCGCAAAGGCTGGCTCTGCGATCTCCTCGAATGCGGGAGTCGTGATCACCTCGGCTGCCAGCAGCCTTGCCAGCTGATGATCGATATCATTAGGAGGCAGGATCCCGGCGATGAACGGCGTGTTTTCCTTCTGCAGCTTCCGGTAGACCGGGATGCCGCTGCCGCCGCTGCTGAGCACCAGCACCTGAGGTGCGCTCCCGACTGCTCCCGGAGCCGGAAGCTCGATGCTCCCGAAGAGCGGATCGAAGAAGCCATTGTCGATGCTGTAAAGCTCCCGGATCGCCTGTTCCTCAAATATATCCTCCGGTGAACCATACCGGTAGATCCGGTCCCCCTTCACACAGATGATCTTGTCGGAGATCTTCTCCGCCAGATCGATCTCGTGGAGAGACATGACGACTGTGATCCCCTTTTTCTTGGCCATGTTCCGCAGGATCGACAGCAGTTCCAGTTTATAGCGGA
>CADBKS010000257.1 GCA_902795255.1 uncultured Chloroflexota bacterium | reverse complement strand
TCCGCGCGCAGCGGCATGGAGATGATGGCCCCTTCCGGAAAGTTCTGAAGCGCGATCCCGAGGGCGAGCGATAACGCGCCCATTGCGCTGATCTGCTCATTGCCATAGATCCAGCCGGCGTAAACGATCCCGACAGCCATGCCTTCCGGAAGGTTGTGCAGGGTGACGGCCAGCATCATCATGGTGGTCTTTTTCAGACGGCTGCGCGGACCTTCCTGACTGTTGTCCAGGTGGATGTGCGGGATGAGAACGTCCAGCGCCAGCAGGAAGAGCATCCCGGCCAGAAATCCGCCGACGGCCGGCATGAAAGCGGCCGCTCCGGGGGCTTCTGCGGTCTGCTCCAGGGAGGGCTTCAGCAGACTGAAAAAGGATGCGGAGACCATCACGCCGGACGCGAACCCGGTGAGCGCACGGTTGAGGCGGTCACTCATCTGGCCGCGCATAAAGAAAACGCAGGCGGAGCCCAGTGCCGTGCCGAGAAAGGGGATCATGATCCCTGCAAATACCTGTAAGAACATATGGAAAACCTCCTTCGCTGCGGTAAGAGAAATATTATTCCTTTGATCCGGATGCTGAAAAGTTCAGCGCTTTCATCTTCTCGCTTTGTTTTTTCCTATCGGACCGGCACCACTTTCCCGAGCCGGACCGACCGGGCCTTGTCTTCCGTATCGTCCCGTTCATCGTAGCCGTTGTACGGGGCATTCGGGTCGTGCGGCTTTTGTTTTTTCCAGGAATTGCAGACCTTATCGATATGCGCGAAGGCAAAATCGAAGTCATCCGTCCAGCCGGTATGCCCGGTGATGACCAACGGGCGCAGCTTCCGCGCTTCAAGCGTCTGTTTCAGTTTTGCCAGTGATTTTTTTGAAAGCTCATTGTCTTCGGCCAGCATGTTGATGAAGCTGTACCCGCCGTCCGGACCGAACCAGATCGTATCCCCGGTGAAAAGATAGCGGCCGTCGATCAGGTAGACCATGTGCCCCCAGGTATGTCCCGGGACGAGCAGACATTCCACCCGGATGCCGCCGAAATCCAGGATCCGGCCGTCCTCGAGGAGGACGCGTTCGTTGTCAGTTTTTACCATGGGCAGTTTATACAGGCCGTATGTGACCTTCCGGCGGACTTCCCCGGTCAGATAGCGGTTTTCGATCCGGCTGAGGTAAAGCTTTGCCTGCCTGAAGAGCTGATCGGAATCACTTTCGACCGCCCCGACATGGTCTGTGTCCTGATGCGTCAGCAGGATGTGGCGGATCGAGGCCGGGTCGATGCCGAGCCAGCCCATTTTTTCGCGCAGCCTTTCATAGTTGTAGCCGGCGTCGATCATGATCGTGGTCCCGTTTTTTTCGTAGAAGAAGATGTTCGCGATGTACTCACGGATGCAGCTGACGTGTTCATCGATGCGTCCGGTGTTGAGCGGTTTGAAGATCTCTTTGCCGCGGTAGATGAGCGGCATTACTTTTTCCTGAAATTTTGAAGCCTGTTTTGACATACTGTTTCCCCCGATATTATATATTAGCTTAAACTAACCTTTATTCTAATCCGCAAGCCCGGATCCGGCGGAAAACTGCGGAAAAATTCATACAGACCGTCCGCTGCCGGGATGCTGTATTACAATTGGAATATGTTTGATATCCGAAAGATGAACCGGAGATCCGTACCGCTCAGAGCTGGTAAACCCGTAAAATGCGGGTGAGTTTTTTTATTTTACTTATAACCGAGGAAATAGAAAGAATTTTATTGTCCCAGGCATATAAAACCTGGGGGTGCCGGGGCCGACGGGTGGCCGCCAGGCCAGCCCGATCGGCCCCGGCTAATATAACCAGGCGCGGCCTGCGGCTTACGCAAACACACGAGCGTTTGTGCCGCGCCATGCGAAGCACTCACTTTCGAATGCCGTGAGCAGTTAATAAATAAAAGTGAGTTTTTATTTGATGGAAGACACAAGGTTTTTATGAAATACCGTATCAATAAACGCACCGGGGACAGGATCAGTGAGATCGGTCTCGGTTCAGCGTATATGTTCGGCGCCGGCACGGAAAAAGCGGTCAAAGCGCTGCGCCGTGCCGCGGAAGGCGGCATCAATTATTTTGACCTGGCCGCCGGGGACGGAAAGACTTTCCCGATCTATGGGGAAGCGCTGCATGACCTCCGGAAGGATCTGTTTTTCCAGATCCATTTCGGTGCGGATTATTCCGCCGGCACCTATGGCTGGTCGCTGGATCCGGACACGGTCAAACGGTCGGTGGCGTGGCAGCTGAAGGAGCTGCGCACGGACTACATCGATTACGGCTTCATCCACTGTCAGGATGAGGACGAGGACTGGGAAACGTACCGGCGGAACGGAATTTATGACTATATTCTGCGGCTGAAGGAAGAGGGTGTGGTGCGCCATATCGGGATGTCCTCCCATACACCGTCCGTGATCTGCCGCATTATGGATGAAGTGCCGATCGATATGCTGATGTTTTCCGTGAACCCTGCCTATGATTACGGGCAGGGGGAATATGCTTACGGGAATGTGGATGAGCGGACGGCGGTTTACCGCCGCTGTGAGAGGGAAGGCGTGGGGCTCTCCGTCATGAAACCGTTTTCCGGCGGGCAGCTGCTGGACGCATCGGTCTCACCCTTCGGAAAAGCGCTCACGCCGTATCAGTGCATCCGCTACGCGCTGGACAAGCCGGGGGTCCTGACGGTGCTGCCGGGTGCGCAAAGCATTGAGGAAGTGGAGTTCCTGCTGGCTTATGATTCGGTTCCGGAAGAAGCTGCGGATTACAGTGTGATCGGGACGTTTGCTCCGCCGGAAGCAGCCGGTAAATGTGTTTACTGCAATCACTGCAAGCCCTGTCCGATGGGACTGGACATCGGCCTGATCAATAAATATTACGATCTCGCGAAGGCCGGCGACGGCATGGCCGCAGAACATTACCGGAAGCTGGAAAAGAACGCGTCCGACTGTATCGGGTGCGGACACTGCGACGCCCGCTGCCCGTTCCGCGTGGCACAGAGCAGCCGGATGCGGGAGATCGCCGCGTTCATGAAGGAAGTCGGCTTCGAGACCCTCCTCCCGCGCTTCTACGACCCGGAATACGCCGATTTCCTCACCGAGCAGAAGGTGCTCGCCTCCACCGAGGACGGCGGATGTGCTGTCGCGTATTTCTACAACGACGACCGCTCGACGGGCGTGCTGCGAAAGCTCCGGACGGATGCCGAGTACCGCGCGTTCTGGTTCGATCCCCTGACGGGAAAGTACATCCCGATCGGCGGTGCGATCCACGCGGAGGACGGGCACTGGGCGATCCCCGAGAAGCCGAACGACGGCGACTGGGTCCTGCTTCTGACGGACCGTGCCGATTTTGTACCCGTGAAGATCGAGGCCATGCCGGAATACGCGCCGGAAGCAGACGAGGCGGTCAATCTCCTGCGCGGCGCGGCGGCTTCGGCGGGCACGTTCAGCGCGGCAGGCAGCGAGGCCGAACGGGCGATCGACGGCAGGAGCGACACGTGGTGGTGCGCGTCGGACGGCAGCTTCCCGCAGTGGATCTCCTTCGATCTCGGAGAGGTGCGGGATTTCAACACGCTCTCCCTCCGCCTCTATCCCGGCACGGCGTCCGCGGTATGGACGGTGGAGATCAGCGGGGACGGCGAGGGCTGGGAGACGATCCGGGATCACAAGCGGCAGACGGTTGACGCGGGCAGCGGCTGCATCGGCGGAAG
>CADBKS010000256.1 GCA_902795255.1 uncultured Chloroflexota bacterium | reverse complement strand
CTGAAACCACCACCCAGAAAAGAATACCGGCAGATGAGGTGAAATCCATATGATTCGGGAAACGGAAGAATTCTGTCCAGGCGCCCCAGGTCGCCGTGTAAGCATCTTCAATGATCCTCGCCGCAAGCCCCAAAACAGTTTTGACCGGACTGACTGCAAGCTCTCCCAGAAGCTGCGGCTGATATCCGTGGAATTTAAAGACAAACACCCGCCAGAACATGAAAGCCGCCAGAACCGCAAGATACGGAAGCCACTGAAGGAAAACCATTCTGACTTTTTTCCAAAAACCCGATTCTTTGAAATGCGGCTGTCCCGCCAGAAAGACCCAGATCACCGCTCCGCGGCAGATATCCAGGCCGGTATAATATTCCGTTGAGATCGTGCAGAATGTATAAAGCAGAAGCGAGGGAATCGTCCACAGGATCCAGCGCAGCACCGAACGGCTTCCGATCGCCTTCAGCATCATGCCATATGAAAGTACATATGCAAGCAGCATGATAAACGCATTCATCCAGACATAAACGATCGGCATCTGTTTGAAACCGGGATATATGGCAAGCAGCATGCTGATCCAGAAAACTTCCCGCTTCCGGTCCGGCCACAATTGCTTCAGCATCCACCAGAAAGACAGTGTTACCGTCCAGCGGAAAAACACCGTGAGCAAATGCCACTGAAGCGGATCATTTCCTAAAAGCAAAGCTGTCGTTTTATACAAATGTCCGAGAAACGGCCGATCTGAAGTAAAGGCCTGCGAGAACCCTTCCGCCCCCTGATTGATTTTAAACCAGAGCATCGGCCAGTCATCCCAGTAAAACCCCATCTCCGCGGTCAGCGGAAGATATGCCGCCAGCGTTATGACCAGCAGGATCCAGGGCATATGTTTTTCATTCAAACGAAATTTATTTTTTGCCATTCTATAAATGTTCTTTCAATCGATCTTTATCAAAACCGGGCCGCTATCGGCCGGCCGATACGCTGCAAATTTCCTGTCCGAAGAACGCTGACCGCGCCTCGAAATTCACAGACATTTGACTAAAATTATAATAGCCACATGAAAAAGACCGGTATAAATAGTTATTTTTCAGTATATTCAGAAGGCACCCTCGGTTCCAAAAGTCCGTAAAGCCGGTGTTCTGCAGACTTTTTCATTTTTCAGCAGCCATATTCCGTGATATGCTCCCAACAGATAAATGCTCAGGTGTAAAATAAAAATGATTGCGGCCCGGCTGAAAGCCGCAAGCGGATAAAATTTCAGCCTGCTGAATTATTCTTTAAGTCCGCTGAGGAATGAAAAGCCATGGAAAATCAATCATTCGATATCCTCTGCATCGGAATGGCACTGGTAGATTCCATTATAAAAGGATTTGATCCCGAACCGATTTCAGCTTCCGGATACCGGGCGGTTTCCGGTTCCCTGAACGTCGGCGGAGAAGCTGTCAATGAGGCGGTCGCGGCGTCGAAACTGGGCATGAAAACCGCGATCCTCTGTGCGCTCGGAAATGATGATGCGGGGGAGATGGTGATCCGTTTGCTTTCCCGCAGCAGAGTGAATACCGGGCCGGTCGTCCGGTCGCCACAAACACCGGTAACGACCATGTTCGTTAACAGCGACGGGTCCCGGAAGTCCGTAACCAACGAAGCCCATAAGTATAATTTCCACCCTGAACAATATGCGGCAAAACTTGCCGGCTCGAAAGCCTGGATCCTGGGTTCCCTTTTCCGAGCACCCTTTGATGATCCGGAAGGTATCCTGCAGGTCATGACCGATGCGAAAAAAGGCGGGCAAACAGTCTATGCGGACACCAAGCTTCCGAATTTCCGGAAGCTGACGCTTCATGATATTGCCGAATCACTCCCGTTTGTTGACTATATCACGCCGAATGAGGATGAAGCGCGTTATTTCACTGGGGAAGATGATCCTGAAAAAATGGCGGATGTGTTTCTGCATTATGGCGTCAAAAATGTGATCATTAAGCTCGGCGGAAAAGGCTGTGTTCTCAAAAACGGAACAGAAACGCTCCGCCTGCCTGCGTTCCCGATCCGGGCTGTTGATGCGACAGGTGCCGGCGATAACTTTGTGGCCGCATTTGCTGCCGAAAAGATCAGAGGAGCTGATGACCGCGAGGCGCTTCGCTTTGCCAATGCCTGCGGAGCGATCTGTACGACTGCGGTAGGTGCTTCCGCTGCACTGCAAAGCAGGGAGCAGGTGCTCGAATTTCTGAAAAAGTATCCGGAACCGTCGGCATAAGGAATGCCTGGCAGATGCCTGCCAATTTACCGAAATGACCGCCTGTCTGAGCCCGGAGCATGATGCCGGGCCGGCTGTATCCGCTGCATTTCAGAAGTTCCGGCATCACGAATAACGGGGGCCGTGCAGGAAAAAACAGAGGTTATTTTCATTCGAATCCAAATGGTCATGTCTGCCGATTTTATATACAAAACTGCCCTCACAGAACAGATCCCGTGAGAGCAGTTTTTTCTATCGTACAAGCCGCTGTTATGGTTCTTTCTATTTTTTCGATGCGGATCCGGCCTCACTGATTTTGTTTTTAATCACGGCCAGCAGAACGCTGAGCATAAAAGCGCCTGCCGTGACCGCAGCACTCTTCCAGAACACATCATCCGGAGCGGGATTTGCGTACCGCAGGGAAAAACCGAAAATAACACTGATGACCCAGGCAAAGAAATAATGGAACAGGTAGATCGTCAGGGAATTGCATCCGACCCATGACAATTCCGTTACGCGGCATCCGGCTTCTTCAGTCAGCCGGCAAATGGACCCGAGTCCCCAGATGAACATCAGTGAGAAGATGATGCAGATCAGCATCGAGAGGACTTCCGGTTCGGGGAAATATCCGCGGAAGGAATTGAGGACCGGTTCCCGGAGAAATGCGATCAGCAGACCTGCCGCAAGAGCCAGAACGGAGCAGAACCATCCCTTCCCCCCCGACACGGCTTCAAGTTCAAAAAGTTTTTTCTGCCGCGAGATCATTCCCAACAGAAGAAAAGCGGACCAGAACGGTACGATCTGCAGATTGTAAGGCAAGTCCACCTTGAATCCACGCAGCACTGCTGTTGCAGCAAAAAGCAGCACCGCGGCAATGCCGGTTTTCTTCCAGTCATCATTGGCCCATTCGGCAATGGGGAAAAACAGCACACTTGCGAAAAACAGCGCAGGCAGGAACCAGAATCCGGCCAGGAATAAATACCGGCTGCCCAGTTTATAGTAATCCCAGGCAAACCAGTTCTGGATCACCCGGTTCCAGATGCAGCCCGCGTAGAAATTCCGGAGACATCCAAGCGCCTCCAGGATCGTTTCCTGCTTTGAAATAACGAGATAAAGCGACCCGATCAGCCAGAAAATAAGGGAGTATAAAAAAAACGGGACCAGCAATGCTTTCGCACGGGCTTTTACATTTTCCCAAAAACTCAGCTTCCCCGGCTTATGAAAAAAACCAGCGAAAAAGAAAAACGAGACCAGCAGGGGCATCATAATATGGTCGATCACCACTGTACGGAACGTATTGGGAGCCAGCAGATGATAGCAAACGACCGTAATGATCGCCAGTCCCTTGACCATATCAACATAATTCAGCCTTTTTTTCTTAATTTCCATGATCAAATCTCCTTACATTTATCGAAGCAATTTTCCCGGAATCAGGGCCAGGATCGTCCGAAGAGGATAGTTCGGTATTTTGTTACATTACGGTTTCAGTCCGGATCTTTATAAAAAATACTGCTGAAACTTACTTGCACTTTGACATTCGTTTCTGTCA
>CADBKS010000255.1 GCA_902795255.1 uncultured Chloroflexota bacterium | reverse complement strand
TCATCGTGGATGTGCGCGATCTGAAACGGGTCCGCTGGGCCTTTGAGACCTACCGCCCGCAGATCGTTTTCCATGCCGCCGCGCATAAACATGTCCATCTGATGGAAACCAATATCTCGGAAGCTGTCACCAACAATATTATCGGCACGCAGAACGTTGTGAAGACCGCGAAGGAATTCGGAGTGGAGCACTTTGTGATGATCTCGACCGATAAGGCGGTTCGTCCCATCAATATCATGGGCGCGTCGAAACGGATGGCCGAAAATATCGTCCTGAACGAATCGATCGGGACGGAGGGAAATTATACGGTCGTGCGCTTCGGCAATGTGCTGGGCAGCCGCGGCAGCGTCGTGCCGATCTTCAAGGAACAGATCCGCAAGGGCGGGCCGGTCACGGTCACGGATCCCAACATGGAGCGCTACTTTATGACGATCCCGGAAGCGGTCTACCTTGTGCTGGAAGCAGCCGGGCTGAGCAAAAACCGTGAGACCTTTGTGCTGGATATGGGCAAACAGGTCCGTATTATGGACCTGGCCGAAGACCTGATCCGGCTTTCGGGCCTGGAACCCGGCCGGGATATCGAGATCAAATTCACGGGAATGCGTCCCGGTGAAAAGCTCAGTGAGGACCTCTGGAATAAGGGACAGGTGCTTGAACCGACGGTCCATCCTGATATTTTCAAGCTGGAACGCAGGGACCTTATCCCGTCGGAAAAGCTGGACCCGCTTGTGGAACGGCTGCATGAACTGGCCGACAATGAGAAGGAAGATGAGATCCGCAAGCTTCTGAACGGGATCATCCCCGACGCGAACCTTATGGATAACTGAGTTATGGCCATCCTGACGAAAGAACAATGGAAAACTTTCTGCGGTGAACATCCGGATCATTCCCTTCTGCAGGATGCGGAGTGGGGGGATCTGAAATCCGGCTTCGGCTGGACACCTGCATATGTACAAAACGGGGACGCGGGGGCGCAGGTCCTTTTCCGTTCCCTTCCCGCGGGACTGAATATCGCCTACATTCCGCGAGGACCTTTCGGAACCGGCTTTGAGGGCCTCTGGCCCGAGGTCCATGCCTTATGCCGGAAGAATCACGCGATTTTTCTGCGGGTGGAGCTGGACTTCTGGCAGGATTCACCGGAAGCCGGGGTTCTGCTGCAGTCCATGAACGGCTTTATCCCTTCCTTCGCTACGGTGCAGCCGCCGCGGACGATCATCATCCCGCTGGACGGAACTGAGGATGAGATCCTTGCACGCATGAATCAGAAAACACGCTATAATATCCGCCTTTCCATGAAGAAAGACCTGACGGTCGAAGAGAGCACGGATACGGCTGTATTTCATGAACTGATGGAACAGACCGGCAGCCGGGACGCTTTCGGTGTCCATTCCGAAGCGTATTACCGCCGCTGTCTGGAGTGTTTCGGCGAAGGGAAAAAGGGGCGGATCCTGCTGGTACGTTATCAGGGAAAACCGCTGAGCGCGCTGATGCTTTTCATCGAAGGAAAGCGCGGCTATTACCTGTACGGGGCCTCCTCCAATGAGGAGCGGAACCGTATGCCGAATTATCTGGCCCAGTGGACCGCGATCCGGACCTGCATGGAAGCCGGCTGTACAGAATATGACCTGTGGGGGATCCCGGATGAGGATGAGGAGACCCTGGAGGCTCAGTTTGCCGACCGGCATGACGGGCTCTGGCAGGTCTACCGTTTTAAGCGCGGCTTCGGCGGACTGGTGAAACGGACGATGGGATCGTTTGATCATATCTATGATCCGCTGCTTTACCGTGCCGTGAAATTCGCGGATACACAGCGAAGAAAGCGCCGTGCCGCATGATCCCGGAAAACTGGAACGAAATCATTTCAAAACTGCCCGGTGCCTCGCTTCTCCAGACTTCACAGTGGGCGGAGGTCAAAGCCGGTATGGGCTGGGAAGCTTTCCCGAAACTGTGGAAAAGTTCTGACGGTACTGTTGAAGCTGCCGCCCTGATCCTGAAGCGTCCGCTGACGCTCGGCCCGCTGCGCACGGGAATGAGCTTTCTGTATGTTCCCCGCGGTCCGCTGATGGACTGGAGCAACGACAGCCTGCGGGACCGGGTCCTGACAGATCTGGAGGCTTTCGGGAGACAGCAGAAAGCGCTTTTTATCAAGATCGATCCGGATGTCCCGACGGTCTTCGGGGAGCCGGGAACAGCGGATGCGCGTGACAATGCCGCCGGCCGGAGGCTGATGGATGCATACAGGTCGGGCGGCTGGGTGTATTCTCCGCAGCAGATCCAGTTCGCGAATTCGGTCTGGATCCATATGGAGCCCGATGAAGAGCAGCTGCTCGCCAATATGAAGCAGCGTACCCGGTACAAAGTCCGCCTCGCAGAGAAAAAAGGCGTGACGGTCCGGAGAGGGACGCCGGAAGATTTTGAGCCGATAGCGGATCTTTATGCGGAAACTTCAGCCCGCGACGGGTTTCTGATCCGGGAGAAGGCTTATTATCTGGACGTCTGGCAGCGTTTTTATACCGCGGGGATGCTGACGCCGCTGATCGCGGATGTGGAAGGAAAGATGGTCGCGGCCGTGATGATCTTTGTCACCGGGGATACCGCCCGTTACGTTTACGGGATGTCCGGCCCGGAGCACCGGGAAAAAATGCCGAATTATCTGCTGCAGTGGGAAGCGATCCGGCTCGCGAAGGAAAAAGGCTGTAAGGTCTATGATCTCTGGGGTGCCCCGGATGCGTTTACGGAAGATGACCGGATGTGGGGCGTATATCAGTTTAAGCGCGGACTCGGCGGTGAAGTGGTCATCACGCCCGGCGCGTGGGATCTGCCGCTCCGGAAAACCGGTTATCAGATGTTCGTTCACGCCCTGCCGAAGTTCATCGCATTTCTGAAAAGACGGAACCGGGGACAGTCCGGAACCGCGCAGTCGTGAGGACATCCTTTTTTCGAACGTTATAAAAAAACAGAGCCGCAGGTAAAACCGCAGCTCTGTTTTTTATAAGCGTTATTTTTGATATGCACATGGCAATCGGAAGGCTGTGCTTCGCACAAGGCGCGGCACGAGCGTTTGTGTGTTTGCATAAGCCGCTGGCCGCGCCCGGTTTGTTTAGCCGGGGGCACGGGCCGGCTAAAGCCGCCCGTTGCCCCCGGCACCCCCGGTTATTATGCCTGAGACGACAGACTTAATCACCCCGGCTCTTAATAAGGTTGGTGCCGCGCGAGTAGTTCGTTTGAGTCATGTTGAATATCATTATCTATAGGAGATTTGTCCTTTACTCGCCACAATGAGAGAAAATTGAGACACTGCGTAATGCAATTGGTTTGGTAAGAGTTTAGCATTGTGACTCATCTTTTTTTGTACTTCAGTACAAATGGTGTATTGAAGGCTTTTTTGTTTATGCTTACTCCAGATTGATATCAACGATTTACGATCAAGGTTCTTAGTAAGACTCACCCGCAGATTTTTGGTTTTCAGGAACTACGTCACAGCTGCGGTGCACACCTTATTACCGTTCGCGTCACGGTATGTATACACATTAGCCGTGGATCCGTCTCTCCGGACTGTTTCCAGTGTCGGGACTGCATAACCATACTGCGCGAAGGCAGCCGAACAGAAAACGGTCAGCGCTGCCAGGACAAGGACAAGCAAAAACAGTTTTTCATAAATATCCTCCGTTTTTTGTTTCAGATAAAATTATCTCAATTTGATTTTTTCGCATCATTTATCATAAGCAGATGGATCTGTTTATCAACGATTTTCCGGAACTTCGATCCGGGGTCCTCCATGATTTCGGCAAACAC
>CADBKS010000254.1 GCA_902795255.1 uncultured Chloroflexota bacterium | reverse complement strand
CACGATCTGTATACGAACAAGTTCCTGATAGGTCACTATGATTCCGATAACCTCGGCGTCAATCTCGACCCCTCGCACGACGCGCTGTACGGCAACACGGATCCCGCCTTCATCGTAAAAAGCTGGGGCAAAAAGATATTCCACGTTCACGTCAAGGACGCTGTAGGCGTCGCTGAGCCGGGAAAATTTGTGTTCCCGCTTCTCGGCGAGGGAGTCGTTGATTTCAAAGCGTTTTTCGGTGCGCTTGAAGAAATCGGCTACGACGGCTGCGCAAGCGTTGAATTCGAATCATGGGCGTACAGAGCAAACATTCTCGGCGGTATGCATTCGGCGTACGCCGCGCCCGCGCTTGAATTTTTGAAAAAATATATCTGATCGGGAGATAAAAATATGAAATTCAGGATAATATTCGCCGGCTGCGGCGATATAGCCTACAGATGGCTCGACCATATAACGAAAAGAGACGACTGTGAGATAATCGCAATCGTCGAAAAGAACCCCGCGCGTGCGGCGAAGTATCAGGAACGCTACGGCTTCAGCTGCCCCGTATACGGCGACCTTGAAGAGGCTTTTGCAAAGGAACACGGAAATCTGCTCATAGATCTGACGTACGTAACGGCTCACCACGATATAGTCACGGCGGCGCTCAGAGCCGGATATGACGTTATGGGCGAAAAGCCGATGGGCTTCACCGTTGAACAGGTAAACGATATGCTGAAGACCGTCGACGAGACGGGCAAGAGATATATAGTAATGCAGAACCGCCGCTATATAAAGCAGGTAAAGGAGATACGCGAGCTCGTGCTTTCCGGCAAGCTCGGAGATCCCGTGTACCTGTGCGGCGAGATATTCGTAAACGCGGATCTTGCGAGCATAAATGCCGGAATCGGTGACGAAAAGAAGCCTTACGCGCTGGAGCTGCTGAACCTGATCACGGGGCCTGATGTGCTGATCCGGGCTTCCGTTCCGGAACGGGAAGATCAGAACCCGCAGTATCTCCTCAGCGCGCGGATGAGTGTTTATGACGCGCTTTCGGCGGAATATCCGGTGTACGGCGCGCTGAAGGGGATCGTATCGGATCCGCGGAGCCGGGTGTTCGTTGTCCGCCCGGGCGGAAGAGCGCTGATGGAGCAGGGCGCGCAGTCCCTGTCACTTCCGCTGCCGGCCGGAAATGAAAACGAATGACCGCGTCTGAACAGTTAATAGCCGCCTGCGGGTGAGCTTGTATGGCAGCAGGATCTTGCAGGGATGATGATACATTCCCGCAGATAAGTCTGAGAAGGATGAAGCGGTACCTTTTCATCAGACGGATAAAGCCGAACGTTTCTTCGGAGAGAAAGAGGGGGAAAACCGCTTTGCAGTTAATTACGGAACGCCGCAGTGCTTCGTCCTCTTGCTGTCCGGCATCAGCTTCTGCAAACACGAGTGCAGTTGTTTTGTGCCATCCGGCGAGGCTTTCTGGCTGTTATAAATATGTCAATGGCGGCCGCTGCAAGGGGAATTTTAATTATGAGCCCTGGATGTACGAATAAATTCGTTCCCTGTGACGCTTTACCTGGGGGTGCCGGGGGCAACGGGCGGCTTTAGCCGGCCCGTGCCCCCGGCTAAATAAACCGGGCGCGGCCAGCGGCTCATGCAAACACACGGGCAACCGGGCCGCGCCATGCGAAGCAAAGGCTTCCGATTGCCATATGCATATAAATAAACATGAGCGCCTATCGCAGACGTGAGCATCCCTTCCCCCGCAGAACAGGTTTCTCACTCCCAATTGCCATGCGCATATCAAAAAAGTGCCTTCAATAAAGTGCATTTACAGAAATAAACTCCGGACACCCCGGAACCATTTATTCAAAAACGGAGACTGAACCCCATGATAAAACTGTATAACGCCTCGGTCATCACGCACACGGGTGCGTGCCTTTCCCACAAAGATATCTTTATTCAGGACGGCCGCATTACCGCGGTCTGTGATACGGGGACCTTCCGGCCGGACACGGCCCCCGACGATACGATCGACTGTTCATCTTATTATGTGAGTCCCGGACTGGTGAATCTCCACGCTCATACCGCGATGAATATATTCAAAGGGATCGCCGAAGATGTCCCGCCGGAGGTCTGGTTCAATCAGATGATCTGGCCGTATGAGAGCAAAATGACCGGCCCGGATATTTATACGGGAACGGTGCTGGGGATCGCGGAAATGATCAATAACGGGGTGACGGCCGCCGCCGACCATTATTTCGGGGAAGAGCAGGTCCTGCAGGCCGCGAAGGATACCGGGTTCCGCATGGATATCGCCCCCACTATCTTCGGAACGGCCCCTGACTTCCGGGAACGGCTGGCTCAGGTGAGCGCGTTCATCCGGGACCATCAGCAGGATTCTTCACGCATCAGCCTGCGGTACGGACCGCATTCGGATTATACCTGCCCGGAGGACACGCTGGCAGCGATCGCGGATGAGGCGAAAAAGGCCGGACTGCCGATCCATCTGCATCTGTCGGAGACCCGGCTGCAGGTCGAACAGTCCCTGCAGCGTACCGGAAAAACGCCTTTCCGCTGCCTGTATGACGCCGGCGGTTTCGGTCTGCCGGTCCTGGTGGCCCACGGCCTGTGGATCACGGAAGAAGATCTCGGATACATCAACGAAAACACCTGGTTCGCATTTTGTCCCAAGACGTACATGCGGCTTGCCTCCGGACGGGGCGGATTTTTCGAATTTTCAGACAGGCTGCAGTACAGCTTCGGTTCGGACGGTGCGGCAAGCTCCGGAACCGTCAGCCCGCTGGAGCAGGCCCGGCTGTTTGCCATGCTGGATAAATTTGAGCGTGACGACGCTTATATCCATCCGGCGGCCGAGGTGTGGCAGAAACTGATGGCGGGGCATGCCGTGTTCGGTGCGGATACCGGAAAGGTGGAGGAAGGTGCTGTTGCTGATCTGGTCATCTGGGACCTGCAGACGCCTGATACCATGGCGCATTATCATCCGGTCCCGGCGATCCTTTACGGCGCCTGCAGCGCGAATGTCCGCTATACGATGGTGGAAGGGGAATTCCTGAAATATGACGGCGTCCTGAAAATGGATTTCGCTGCTGTGGTTCAGGAGGCGATGCACCTGCAGAAGGAGCTGCTTGCCCGCGGCAAAGGCACGGCGAAAGTTTATTATTAGGATCTCCCATCCGCCCTTTGGGCCCGTTCCGGGGCGGGAAAGGACCGCTTTCATCCGCGGCTGACCTGCCTGTTCCGGCGGTTCCCGGACCGGGTCATTAAAAATCATGAATTTTCAGAAAGTTTATTGACAAATACTGCGGATTCAGGTATTATTCAACCTGTTGAACGGCGAGGTAGCTCAGTGGCCAGAGCAGGGGACTCATAAGCCCTTTGTCGAGGGTTCGACTCCCTCCCTCGCCACTTTTTTTTATTTAAGCAAACGCTGATATAATCAATTTAGATCAACAAAACAGGCTGCATCAGTCCACCCGCTGTGCAGCAGGTATCTAGCAGCGTTTATCTCAAGCTGTTATCAATTTTTCCTGACATTTATTTTCAGGCATTATTGCCGGGTTCGTTTCAGCCAGATATCAAAAGAAGGGATCCATCATGTTCCGGAAATATCTCCTGCTGTCAGCGACCACAGTGCTTTTTATCATCACTCCCTGCATGGGACAATCCGCCGATCCAGAAAAGTTTCAGCAGTCAGAACAGTGTCCGATCTGTACCGACCTGTTCGGAAACCTTACCTATGAAGGCTGTATGATCAAAGGAAACATCAACAGCAAAGGAGACCGGATCTACCACTGTCCTTTATGGCGGGATTATGAAAAAACGG
>CADBKS010000253.1 GCA_902795255.1 uncultured Chloroflexota bacterium | reverse complement strand
CGAACGCATTGGCCTTCCCATGGGCATGCTGACCCATAAGATCGCACCCGACAGCGATCATGCCGAAAAGATCGTCAAGGAGCAGCCCTTCCCCTCGCATAAGGAAGCCATGGAGCTTGTCATCCAGCTTCTCACGGATCCCGAGAAGGGCGTCATCAGGGACAAGAGCGAAATCTACGCCATCGGCCACCGCGTCCTGCACGGCGGCGAGGCCATGACCAAGCCCAAGCTTGTCGACGATCAGGTTAAGCAGGTCATTCGCGACTGCATCCCTCTCGGACCGCTTCACAACCCGGCCAACCTCATGGGCATCGAAGTCTGCCAGGATCTTTTCCCGGGTCGCCGCATTCACTCCGCTCAAATGGTTCAGCGTTCTTGAGACGGTTGCATAAGACACGCCTGTTTTTTCCGCTATGTCTTTAATAGTGACTTCGCCCATGGATCTACCTGCAGGAAGGGAGCGCCCTTTTTCAGGGCACCCCCTCGGTTTGATTCAAATTAAGCTTTGCGCGCGATCGTCTTCTTCGCTTCTTCGACCATCTTTTCAGCAGTCAGGCCGTAAGTTTCAGCAAGGAAGTCCACTGTACCGACCTGGCCGAACCGGTCACGGACACCGACCATGGAGATCGGAGTCGGGCAGTTTTCGCCCAGACATTCAGCGACAGCAGCACCCAGACCGCCGACAACATTGCCGTTTTCGGCAGTAACGACAGCACCGGTTTTCTTCGCATATTCGATCACAAGCGCTTCATCCAGAGGCTTGATGCAGAACATATCGATAACCGCGGCTTCAATACCTTCTTCATGGAGCTTTTCAGCAGCCTTCAGCGCTTCGGCAACCATATAGCCGGCAGCGATGAAAGTCACATCCTTACCGTCGCGCAGCACATTGCCTTTGCCGAATTCGAATTTGGAATCTTCGGAGTAGACTGCAACACAGTTCTTGCGGCAGATACGGACATAGGTCAGACCCTTGCGGTCCTTGAGATCCGGCAGGATCGAAGCAAGCATCGCACTGTCGGTAGCATCAATGACCAGCGCTTCCGGGACTGCACGGTACAGGCAGATATCCTCAAAGGGCATATGCGTACCGCCGTTATAAGCGGCATTGATACCGGAGTCGGAGCCGATGATAACAACGTTATTCTTCGCATAAGCGACAGACATAAAAGCCTGGTCGAAAACACGGCGGCCGGCAAAAGAGCCGAAAGTATGAACGAAAGGTTTCATTCCTGCTGCAGACATACCGGCAGCCACACCGACCATATTGGCTTCCTGGATGCCGCATTCAATGATCTGATCAGGATAGTCAGCTTCCAGACCGAAGGTGCCGATGGAATTCATCAGATCAGCATCCAGATAGCAGACCTTGCTGTCTTCCTGGATCATTTTCTTGATCGTTGCGCCGAAAACGTTCTTCCCGGCAGCTTTTTCTTTTTCACCGTTATAAATGCATTTAAACATCTGGCACCTCTTATTCCAACTCAGCCCGCAGTTCAGCGAGATATTTATCCGCATCTTCCGCACTGATGTTCAGATGATGGTTCAGTTTTGTCTCTTCGATCTGCTTCACGCCGGCACCCTTGACCGTATCAAGGATGATCATTGCAGGCCGATCGCCCTGATTGGCCTGAGCGACCTTGACCGCATCCGCGATCTTATCCGGATCACCGCCGTCAATACGGAGCGTATACCAGCCAAAAGCCTTGAACTTGTCATCAAGCGGTTCAAGTCCGCAGATATCTTCGACATAACCGTCAAGCTGACGTTTGTTGAAGTCGATGAATGCAATGAAATTGCCGAGTTTATGCTGGGCAGCGAACAGAGCCATTTCCCAGACCTGTCCTTCCTGGCTTTCACCGTCACCGAGGATCAGGTATACGCGGGAGTCGCTCTTTTGGGCTTTCAGACCGAGCGCGAGCCCGGCAGCCGTGGAAGCGCCCTGACCGAGTGAACCGGTCGTCATATCGATCCCGGGGGTCAGGTTCTTATCGCAGTGGCTCGGGAGTTTTGTCCCGTTCTGGTTCAATGTGGCCAGCATTTCTTTCGGGAAAAAGCCCATCAGCGCCAATGTTGCATAAAGCGCCGGACCGGCGTGTCCCTTGGACATGACCAGTCGGTCCCGACCTTCCCATTTCGGGTCCTTCGGGTCAAACTTCATAATTTCACCATAAAGCGCAGCCAGACAGTCTGTAATGGAGAGCGCACCGCCGACATGGCCGAAACCACGGGCCTTGAACTCTTCCATCTCAGCAATACGGATCTCAGCTGCAAGTTTCTTTAATCGTGATTGCATTTCAAAAAATCCTTCCGGCATATTACTGCCATTAACTCAATAATTGCATTGCCTTTTCAGGCAATGCAATCATCATTGATTTACTTCACTTTATTCTTACAAAGCCTTGTCACGTTCGTAAGCTTTTTCCATGGCCGTGATCAGCGGCATTTTCTTGCCGGACATGAACCGGACCATGGCGCCGCCGCCGGTACAGACATAGCTGATCTTTGACAGGTCAATGAATTTCGTAGCGGAACTGATCGTATCACCGCCGCCGATAACGGAATAAGCAGGGCTTTCCGCGATCGCGTTCCAGATCGCTTTCGTGCCGTATTCGAACATCGGGTTCTCATAGACACCAGCAGGACCGTTCGCGAATACTGTTTTGGCTTTGTTCAGCGTCTCGGTATAAGCCGCGACCGTCTTCTGACCGATATCCGGATAGAGGCTGTCGATCGGCATGTCAGCCACATCGATTTCGACCCGCTGACCGTCTTTTTCGTAAGCCACATCCATCGGCATGAAGATCTTTCCGGGGAATTCACTGAGGAATTTCTTGGAATCATCAACAAAACCGAGCAGATCCTTGTCTTTCAGGAACTTGATGGTCTTTTCGCCTATGTTCACGCCGGAAGCATAAAGCATCACAAGGCCGGTAACGCCGGTGGTCAGGATCGCATCAGCTGTTCCGTTTTCAAGAACAGGCCGCATCATGCCGTAAGCATCGGAGATCTTCGCTCCGCCAAGCACGAAAACACACGGTTTTTCTGCATTGTGGAGCACATTGTACAGCGCTTCATATTCCTTGAAGAGCAGCGGACCTGCCGCAGTCGGCAGCAGTTCCTGGAATGCGACCATGGAAGGGGAGTTCCGATGGGCAGCGGAGAAGGCTTCGTTTACATAGAAATCAAACAGCGGAGCCAGTTTCCGGACTTCCCAGGTATGGGTATATTCTTCCGCGGTCAGTTTCACATCCTTTTCGAAGGTGGAAACTTCTTCGGTCAGATAACGCAGGTTGCCCAGAATAACGACTTCACCCGGTTTCAATGCTTCCACACGGGCAATTGCAGCGGGGCCGCATACATCATCAATATATTCGACCGGCTGGTTCAGCAATGCGGAAAGCCGTTCGGCATGTTCATGCAGGTCTACCAGGTTCTGATAATCCAGCGTGTCACCCTGATGCGCAATGATCGCCACTGCAGCGCCTTTGCCGAGCAGGTCTTTGATAACCGGAATCGTTTTCACGATCCGGTTATCATTTACAATTTTCTTCGTGACGGGATCGACCGGAGAGTTGATGTCCGGACGCAGGAGAACTTTCTTCCCGCGAAGATCGATCCCCTCAAGGGAACGCATTTTTACTTCCATTTTCCAAGGCCCAGATATTTATTGGTCTCAGCGACAGCCTTCAGGCGATCGGTTTCCATATTGCAGGCAGCGCGGATACCGTCCATGGTTTCAGGGATGGTCACGGATTCCTGCGGGATATTGATCGCGTACATGATGTCACCGCCGCTTTCGACAATGCTGTCAGCCCACAGGCCGATTTCATACATATCGCCGCGCGGGTTGCCCAG
>CADBKS010000252.1 GCA_902795255.1 uncultured Chloroflexota bacterium | reverse complement strand
CCACTCGGCAGCCTTTTCCGGCACCTCGTCCTTCTCCGGGGATGAAGTCATAAACGCTTCCCGCAGCTCGTCATAAAGCTCCTGCGCGTCCTTCAGAATGTCATCATAGGAACCGCAGCTGGTGATCAGCGCGATCTCAAACGTTTCGGCGTTCTTTTTTTCTTCGTGTTTCTCCGCCATACCGCGGTTTCCCCCCTTTCTTTTATTTAGCTGCCGGCTGCCGGTTACCGGTTGCCGGAAGTGCGAAGCACCCCACTGCCGGGCTGCCTGCTGACTGCTGTCTGCTGTTTTAAACCAGTTTACGTCCCCGGAACCAAAAAGAAAACCGGCAATATTGCCGGTTGACTTTTCAATAATTATGTGGTAAAGACCAGGAAGATAATAAAAAACCCAAAACACTGGAGTTTCTAATTGCCAATAATCTCCAACTGAAAAGATACATGGCAGTTTTCAAATCGCGAAAGAAAATTATTTGGACCTATGTTTTTGAATAATTTGGACAATTAAATATAAAACCGCCGATAGTTGAATATTCCTCATCAGCGGTTTTTTATTTATAGTTCTAGATTGCTCTTATTTACGAAGTTCTACCCAATCAGCACGAGCAGCCGGAAGGGTTATTGTATTTCCTAATACTGCCTGGTAGGATTGAGTTCCTCTCAATTCTGCGTAAACGGTCAAATAATCATCTACTAAAATATTAAATCCCGGATCATAATTTACATAAAGGAAATAAATATCATCATAAGAGCCCGAAGTCGCTAACCGAATATTAAATCCTTTATCTCTGCTTCCAATAACTTGAATTACAGTTCCTTCTAATACTGCCTTTATTCCCTTATAATTATCAGGATATCGCGCACATTCTTCATAATTTACAGTCCTATATAATGACGGATTAGGTTTTGTTTTAGGTGTTTTTGAATATTTCACCCCTGTCCCGTTTTGTCCCAATAAAACTATAAGCAAAAATGTCACTGCAGCAGCTAAAATGAACCATCCAACCTGTTTTTTCCTGAAAGCGTGAACCCATAGCATAATCGGCCAGAATAAAATCCATAACAATATAGTACCGCATCCGGTTTTCTTCTTTTCGGGTTCTGCAGGCGAATAATTTACAACATATTGATTTTGAGAAGGATAATTATATTGTCCCTGTGTGTTGTTTTGTATTTCTTGAGGCACACCGCATCTCGGACAGAACTTGGCATTATCATCGATTTGGTTTCCACAATTCTTACAGTACTTCATAACAGATCCTTTTTTAGTAGTCAGCTATTTTGACTATTAATCGTATCAAATAAAAAAAAGCCCCTCACAGGAGCTTTTTCATTTTTAATAATTTAGATTATTTAAATGAGAATGTCACACCAGTTGGCGTAGTGAAAATTACTGGTCCCATGCTAACTTCCACAAAATAACCATCAACAAAATTTATTGTTTGTGAGGGATTGCTCTCTGAAACCATAGCAGAATTATAACCTTTACCCCACATATCTACCCCATTTTTATCTTCTTTTAGAGTAGCACCTGTTTCAACTTCAGCCATCCAATCACCATCAGTTATTGAAATTGTCCAACTTCCAGCAGGAATTTCTTTTCCGACCTGATAAATACCAACAGGCACTGTAACTGACTGAAATTCAGGACGGGTCATCATTTCTCTTTGAATTTGACCAACAAGATTTTGTAAATCTGTATAAGACAAATTGCTTAAGTCATAATCTGCAGATACAGATAAAACGGAAAAAGCTAACACAACAAACACTAAGCAAACAAAAATCTTTTTCATTTTCCCCTCCTTACTGATGATTATAACGAAATTAATTCTTTTTTCAAATAGAATTGCTATTATCTCCTAATATATATATAGAAACACACTTATAAAACAAACTCGGTTATGCTTTTTTCACGAAAACCGGGTTGCTATTTAAACGGAGAATAGTTGATTACAGCTATTACATTTTATATTCCCAGCCCTCATCCATATTTCCGTAGGAGAAGATCTTCAGGGTCTTTTTGGTCAGGTTATAGATGCAGGAGTATTGTGTCTTCCCGTCGTCGTTGTTGTTGTCCGGGTCCTGAATGACGAGCCGCATCAGCGCTTCGACCTGGGCCTGGCTCATCCCGCCTTTGCGGAAACGGTTCATGCCGGCCACGATCGCGTCGTCCCGGTCACAGCCTTCGGGGAAGAAGCCGTCTTCTTTTGAGACCCAGTGGTTGGTGGCATGGTCGATATCATGGACGAACATCTCGTTCTCCGTCCATTCCACCAGGCGGGATTTTCCGCTGCTGTCGGCGACCATCAGGTGATAGTCCGCGCCGGGCATCGCGCCTTTGATGTTGTACTGCCGCATCAGGGCGATCGCTTCATCGACATTTGCGCAGTTATCCAGCACCATGCGCATCAGCACCGGATGCAGGATGACCGGCTTTCCCGGGATCTTTGACTCGATCCAGCGCTGGTTCGCAATCCAGGCCTTTTTGTCGGCTTTGTTGACCGCCAGCGATCCGATGGACGCGCGCAGGATATACGGGGACGGGACTTCACCGCTTTTCTCATAGAAGTAATTGAACTTGTTTTCGTTCAGCTTTTCCTCATAGCTCTCATAAGGGATCTCCGTCCATTCGTTTTCGACCAGCAGCGAAAGGATGCAGATCGCCACGCCTTTTTCGTTGACGCCGTCCATACACAGATACGGGCAGAGCAGGAAAGCGGAGAGGTCGGTCTTCCCGTCATCGGCCATTCCCCGGCCCAGCGAGGCGTTTTTGAAATCGATCCAGAAACAGTCCCCGGCCCCGAGGCTCCGGTATTTCGCGGCGGGGTTATTTCCCTCCACGATCATGTTCAGCCCGGTCCGCCCGTTTTTGCGGACGAAATTCAGGTAATGGGAAAAGTCGTAATTGCGGCAGAAGAGCACGTCGCCCTCGCGGTTCCGGGTGATAAAGACCGAACAGCCGGCCTTCAGCATCAGCGCCATCGGCTCCGGCAGATGATAATAGTCATAGGTGCAGTTCATATGATAGAGATATCCGTCTTTGTCCACCCGTTCGATGGACTCGATCGTCTCGATCTGCTTTTCATCCTGTAACAGTGCGTGCGGGTTTTTCATTTCAGTTCATATCCTTTCTGAGAGCCACAGCCTCATCGTATTCTTTCTTTGTATCGATCGTCAGGACCGTCAGCAGCATGCCGAAAGAGACCAGCGCCGGGATCCAGCCCATCAGCGCGCAGATGGTGTTCTGGGTGGCCTGATTCTGCAGCAGACCCTGATCCGCCAGCGCGGCGCTGAAACCGACCGCGGCAAGCGTCATCAGGAAGATCTTATCCACCGCCGCTTCGGCGATCTTGGAGACCAGCGTATCCCCGGTGGAGACCATCGTATCCAGCCGTCTGCCGTTCTGCACCTCAACGATATCGGTGATGCTGTTGCGGTTGGTGTTGAACATGATGAACGTCATCGTCAGCCCGAAGCCGCAGGAGATGGCATTGAGATAAGCCATGGCCAGGCTGGTCGGATTCAGAATGAAGGGGATCTTGCCGAGGATCAGCACCGCGGCCGCAAGAGCCATCGTCTTCTTCCGTCCGAGGAGGGTATCGATCTTCGGGGTGATGATGGAAACGATGATCGAGACCACCAGATACGCCGCCATCAGCGGAGTCGCCAGTGAGCTGTCATTGAGCACATACGCGCAGTAATAAGTGATTCCCGAGGTCAGCAGGCAGGTGTTGACACCGTAAAACATGACGTAAAACATGTTGCGGACCCAGGACTTGCACTTGAAGAGCATGCGGTAGGTGTCAACGATGCCGATCTTTTCCTCTTCCTCGTGGGTCTGCTTCACCCGTTCCTTCGTGGTGAAATAATGGACGAAACAGCCGATCGCGATCAGCACGCCCATGAAACAGGCTGAGCGGAAGATCGCGCCGGAAT
>CADBKS010000251.1 GCA_902795255.1 uncultured Chloroflexota bacterium | reverse complement strand
GGAAGAGAATCTGAAACTGCATTATATCGCTTTCCGAAAAAAGACGGCCGATGTAAAAGAGCTCCGGAAGAAGCGGGCTGCGCTGATGGAAGGCATACAGTTTGCCACCCGTGTGCGGAACACCCAGATCGCCTGGGCGCGGAAATTCCTGCACGGCGAAGCCTATGAAGATCCTGAAATGAAGTACGCAAAGGAACACGGGAAAGATATTCTGGACATGATGCTTGCGGTCCCTGAGGGGCACCGTTTTTATCCGGCGCGGATCTTCCCGCCGTACCGCGTTCCCGCGGGACAGCGGGTCCCGTATCCGCCGGATGCTTTCACGCTCTGGAAAAAACAGCCCGCGCATGCTTTTATCTATGACAGCGTGCATGACGAGTATATCCTGCCGAAAGATTACATCAGTGAAGACGGCCGGATCACGGGTGAATCGGTGGTCTTCAACTGGGAAGAAGGAACGGTGACGATGCGGATGGCCGGTGAAGAGCCTGTTACATGGCCGTTCTGGAAAGCCAGAAAGTCCACGGACCTGATGGAGCCGGGCAGCTGGTGCGAGGAGTATCAGCTGCGGGTGTACCGGCAGATGGAGGAGGATCTGGGGCCTCCGGGCTGCGCTTAGCGCGGCCGGGGGTAGTCGATGGCCATTGGTCAGTAGTTGGAAATATGTGCCGCTTCGCGGCGATCTATAGAGTCTGTAAAAGCCGGGGTTCGGGGGATTCCGGCATTTAAGGGTTTCATCAGCCGGCAGTCTTCGGCAGTATATAGAGCTCAGAGAAAAGTGGTACACCTGTATCAGGTGCATGTGTACCACTTTTTCAGCGGGCAGAGTTCAGAGTCAAGAATGAAGTCAGTCCCTGCCCCCGGTCCCCTGCCCGCTATTTTTTCCGGTTCAGCAGGGCGATCATGCGTTCCGTGTCATAGCTGCGGAGGATCTCTGTAGTTTCTCCGGCTTCGAACTCTTCATCGGTGACGGCGATCTCGGCTTCTTTCGGGTCATCGGTGATTTCAGACGCCATCAGACTGAAGAAGTCAAAGACGTTGAAGATTTTGGTCATCTCGAAATACTGCGTCAGGAAGTTCATGTTGTCCGAGGCAGCGATCCCGGATCCGTTTTCGTTGGCGATATTCAGCCAGACGAACTCATTCGCCGTCAGGTCCAGACCGAAGAGATACGCAAATCGGGAGGCGCAATCGATGGTGAAGGAGGATCTCACGGTTTTCGGCTCAAAGATCTCTCCGCTGTCTTCAATGTCCCGCAGCATATATCCGGCCCGGCAGACGCATTTGTCAAAGGTGCAGTTGTTTGAGAAAATGTTATTGCAGAAGATCAGATATCGGGCGTCCGGATGCAGTTTTTTGAATGCTTCCGGATCAATATCAAAAAATTCAGAGCCGCCATTGAACCCTGAGGTCTGGTCCCCGGAGAAGGTGATGGCACTGCTTTGATTGGATGCCATGGTACGCCAGGAATATTCTTTCCGTTTGAGATTCTCATCCAGACTGAAGACTGACAGATCAATGTCGTTGACCTTTTCCCAATAAGTGAATGCCCGGATCTTTTTCCCTTCCGGCAGCGGAATGCGGGAGCCTTTGGTGAGCGTACCGAAGCCTCCCCGGCTTGCTCCTTCCTGCAGGGGCAGCGCGATGTTTTTCATCCCGGGATCAATATAAACCCGGCCGAGTTTCCCTTTCAGATCCTTTTCCAGCAGTTTCCGGATCGCGGATTCCGCTGCCGTCCGGTCCCGATGGGCAAGAAGGGTTTGACGCGTTTGGGCTTCTTCCGGTGTTTCCGTGTGTTTGCGCATCTTCCCGAATTTGACGAATTTGAATGTGCGTATCGGCCGGAACCCGTAAGAATAGTGCAGCAGCAGCTGCAGCAGGATGATGGTGTTATCCGTGTCGATCGTCCCGATGACGGACCGGATCTCCTCATCCGATCCGCAGCGGCTCAGGAGATGATCCAGGTTCCGCAGCAGAGCTCCGGAGCCTTTTCTTTCCGCGAGATATTCCGCGGCCGGAGCGGCTCCTTTTTCGGCCAGCAGCTTTTCAAATTCCGACATGACGGAATGGTTCTCATCCCCGCGCATGGCGTTGAGAAAGGCCATCCCCTTCGGATCGGATGTTTTGTAATGCAGATGGTGCAGCAGACCGCTCCACAGTGCTTTTTTCTCGTAACAGGTCCGGGTATCGATCCTGCCTCCGGCGATCAGTTTATCGATGACGGCAGTAAGAAGCCTGCGGTCCTGATTTTTCAGGTTCAGTTTCCGGGGATTTTTGTTCCCGCCGGTCCGATAGCTCAGTTCATCCGCCAGTTTCGGAACGTCGGAAAGGATCAGAAAGCGGGCAAGCTCCGGATCACGGGCATCGATCAGCAGCCGCATAGCTGTGTTTTTGGATGCAATGGTTTCGGGCGTATATTTGTATTCCCGGATGAATTCCAGTACGAGTCTGTACTGTTCATCGGAAAGCGGTCTGCTTCCGGAGAGCAGGTCTTCGGTGTATTCCTTCAGTTTTTCGATCGCGTCCGCCTCTGTGAGTACGGCAAAATCTTTGACCGGAGTTTTTTCATTGAAGATTTTTCGCTCAACCTCTTTCTCAAAGACGGAGTGCCCCGCTTCATCAAAATGGCCCTGTCCATAGGTATTGTAGTAATGCAGCAGCTGATCGATCAGCAGTTCCGGAACAGACAGTTCGCGGACACTTTCCGGAAACCCCCGATAAAATGCTTCCGGGACACCGGTCCCGATGATTGTCGAAGCGGTCCGGATCATGACGGGCTGCAGCAGTTCCGCGCCTTCCGTGATGCGGATGTTGAACAGCCCGGCAAGGGAAAGCCTGGTCTCGGCAGCATTGTCCGTGATCTCTGCCGGCTGGTTGACAAGATAATGATGATTGAAGAGGTAAGCAACAAAGATCCCGTTCATATAAAAGCTCCTTTTGAATCTCATGCCACGGAAAAAACATTACGGCGATATCTCCGGATCAGGCGCTCTGTCCGCTTAGGCTGCAGCAGTAAAGACCGCCGGCCGGATCCAAACCCGCATCACCTGCACCCGAAGCATAGAAGTAAGCCCGGTAAGCTGCTGATCATTTCGGTTATTGCCAAAATAAAAAATCGGCGGGATCATCAGATTTTTCGGGTGGGATTCGAACCCACAACCTCCCGATTATTGGTCGGGTGCTCTGCCAATTGAGCTACCTCTCCAATGAGAATACGCAGTAAACCTGATTAGCTGCCGATCATTAAATTATATGAATAAAAGGATGGTTTGTCAATAAGGAGGAACCGGAGCCCGTTGAATCAAAAGGACCTGCTCTGCTGACTTCTTTGTAAATCAGCGAAAACAGGTCTTTGGAAGCTCAAAAAACCGGCGAAATCAGCAGATTAGGGCTGGGGCAGTATTCTGAGCCGCTAAACTACAGCAGCACGAGGCGCTGCCGGCGGGATTCGAACCCGCGTCTCCGCCATGAGATCGCGAGAAGTAAACCTGCTTAGCTGCCGGTATGTAATTATTATAAGGCAAAAAAACAAAAGGGTAAAAAAACGGGTGAATGGCCCGATGGCTCCGGAAACCTGTCCTGATGACGTGCCTGTCCGGATAAAACGCGATACAATAGAGGAAGAACAGGAGCGCTTATGTACGAGAACCCGGTACCTAATCAGAATCCGTCCGAAAAACCGCCGAAACGAAAATTCTGGCAGAACCTGCTGATCATGGACAGCGGGGATCTGAAAAAGATCCTTTCCCTGAGTTCCATGATGCTGAGTTTTGTGCTTCTGTTTGTTTATGCCGCGGCTTATATTCTGCTGATGCCCCTGCTCGCAAAGATCCTCGGAAACGCTCCCGTGCTGCTCGCGACCCTGCTGGAGTCGCTGGTTCCGGCGATCGTTGCCACCGGGGCCGTTATGCTCACCTGGCCGCTCTTCCGTGATAAGCGTGTCCTGC
>CADBKS010000250.1 GCA_902795255.1 uncultured Chloroflexota bacterium | reverse complement strand
GGTATAAGTGATCAGCTTCGTTGTCTCGTTGGCAAAAAACGACCGCAGCACATCCGGGTACGGATAGGGGCTTTCCTCCCACGGGGCCGGTTTCATCCCGTCCAGCCACAGGATCCGCATAAGGTCCTGAGCCTGTTCCGGGCTCGTAATATCGACCGTGAACGTTACCTGCCAGAGATTGTCGTGTTTCTCCTCATAGTCATCCATAAAGAATGCGATGTAGATCCTGCCGTCCGCACTGTCGTTGAAACGGCTGGAACAGGAGATCCGGTCACCGTAGTCCCCGCATTCAAAATCCGAAAAGATCGACATGGTAAAAAGGACGTCCGCCTTTGGACGGTCCCACAGCTTCGGGATCGCGGTGGAGATCCATTCCAGCTGCGGGCCGGCCGGATTCGCAAAATCCGCAGCGCAGAGGGAAGAGAGCAGCAAACAGGCCGAAATCACGGCCAGAAACAGGCAAACTGTCCTTTTCATAAAGACCTCCGTCAGATATTCATCCGCCTCCGCCATTCGGAAAAGAGCTTCCCGGAAGCAAAGAAGAGCAGCCCGATCAGCAGCGCGGCTGCCAGCAGCGCCGCTCCCAGACACAGAAAGCGGATCGGGGAACTGCTGTTGAGAAAGATCAGCAGCGGACCGATCCCGAGCGCACAAACCGCCACCAGCGACAGCATATACTCCCGCCAGTACACGCGGAAAACAAGCGCCAGAACGATCGTTGTGATCATGACCGCGATATAAAGCAGCGGGATCACATAATCAACAGACCAGCGGTTCCAGCCGGAAAGATGGTCGATCAGGATCAGATAAAGGGAAATGACCACCAGATCATTCAGCAGCAGATAATTCAGATTGATCCGGGTCAGCAGATGGGCCCCGACCGTTCCCCAGGCAGCGGCGATGCCGCCCACCACATACAGCGACCAGCTCAGACGGTGAGCGGTCAGCAGATCGATCAGGACACAGGAAAAGACCGCAATCAGCGACAGAAAGGCGAAAAGCTTCGCCAGAAACGGGAAAGAACTGCGCGGAGCCGCGCTGCCGGTAAAGGCAGGATAACTCATTTCCGTTTTATCATCCGCACCGGACACACTCAGGTCCGCCCCGCAGAGCGGGCAGTGTTTCACCGGATCAGTGACGGTGATCTTACATTCAGGACAGATCCGCATTTGAGCCTCCTTTTTCCGGGTCACTGGAATTGACCTCCATCTCAATACCTTCCGCGCTCAGTTTCCGGATAAACGCCCGTTCCACGCTGCGTTCCGTGATCCCGGACGAAAAGGTCATGAAGGCCCTGCCGTTATAGGAGAGCATGCTCAGGTTCAGCGGGATCAGGTCGCTGACGCTCAGGCCGAAATCAAACCCGCTGATGTGCTTCATCATGCTGTCATCCAGCCGGATGATCCCGAGGTTGGAAAAAGAAGCCGTAAAGAGATTGTCGCCGAGAATATGGTGGGCCTGCCGCAGCACCAGCTGTTTCAGGCTCAGCGGAGCGGCCCGCAGCAGCAGGTTCTTCTCGCTGCTGACGTTCGGGTTGATCCGTGAGATCAGGGATTCGGGAACGCAGGCAGCCCGCAGCTGGGTCCGGATCGAAAGCAGTGTCGCTTCAAGCGGTTCCCCCGCGTTGGCCAGAGGCTCTCCGATATTGGCAAAATAGGTGAAATTCCGCAGCGTTTTGCTCGGGAAAAGATTGCGCAAATTGATCGGCACAGAGATCTTGACCGGTTTCTCCGACTCAGCCGTTCCGGCCAGGACGTCCAGGAAGGACCGCAGGAACTGCGCCGTCAGATATTCCGTCAGGGTCACATTGCCGGCATGGGAAAGCGCCAGCAGCGGGGAAACCTCCATGCGGACGTGCAGGGCGCGGGAGTGTCCCTCCGGCAGCTGCGTCCCCTGATAATGGAAAGCGGCGGAATCCGTCCGATCCGGCGGGATCGACGGATCGTAATAGCGGAGGAAGCTGTTTTCCTGTTCTTCTGCCGTCGGCTTATATTTCAGCGTCCGCACATAAGCGCCGGGTCTGACCTCCTCACCGGAAAGCAGCAGATAGTAATAAACCAGCGTTTTCAGGAATTCCAGCCCGCCGGTCCCGTCCGAGATCACATGGAAGAACTCCAGGTTCACCCGTTTCCGGAACCAGGTCACACGGAAAAGGAAACCGCCCTCTTCCTCCGGATCCACCATCTGACAGGGATAATTCCGTTCCGCTTTCAGCACCGGAAAAGAATCCAGCCCTTCAAAATAAAACCAGAAAGCCCCGCGTTTCAGCGTCATCGCGAAACCCGGGTAGCGTGTCATCGTCACGTTCAGCGCGGTCTGAAGGATCCCCGGATCGATCTCCTGTTCAAAGGTGCAGGACAGCCGGAAAACGCTCGGCTGCCGCGGGGAAATGATCGCCGGATAGATCTTGGCCGAAGTCTCTAAAGGATACCAGTTTTCATTGTTCATGACTACAATTTTAGCATTAAGTCAGAAAAGGGCGGAGGGACGGAGAATAAAAAGGACCGCCGCGGCTCAGCGGACGCGGCGGAAATTGATCATCGTCAGGCTTTTGGCGCAGTCGGAACTCGGGCGGAAATAGATCTTTTCCGAGGCCTGATGGCGGTCGCTGTCCAGAACCCGGATCCAGACCGGCTCCTCAAAGGGCTGAACGGGACGCGCCAGCGTCAGCTCATACCCCGACTCCCCGTAAAGCGGGAACAGGCCGGAAAGCGTTTCCGCGACCGTTCCGTCCGGGAGACCGATCTGAATAAAGCAGCCGATCTGCGGGTCCCCGCGGTAATCGACCAAAACGCCCGCGGCACCCATCCAGCTGCAGTCCGAATTGGGATAGACCTCTGCCGCGTCGAAAGTCGAAAGACTTCCGAGCAGCTCATACCAGGTGTCGCTGACGATCTCGGACTCCGCATCCTGCTCCTGCCGGGCATGAAGCGCCGTCAGGGTGCTTTCCGCCTGCATCAGCAGATCCGCAGCATTGCCTTCCACGGTTTTCCGCGGACGCAGCTTCGGGGTCGGGGTCAGCGTGGGCGTCGGTGTGACCGTCGGCGTCGTTGTGAATGTGGGTGTGGGTGTCGCCGTCGGTACGGTCGGGGTAAAGGTCTGCGTGATGGTGGGCGTGATCGTGCTGAAAAGATCCCCCGGCGTCCCGTTGAACCAGTAGGTCGGGTTATCGACAGGCGCCTTGTAATCATTCAGGCGGTTCAGCGCGATGTGCCGGAAAAGCAGTGCGATCAGGAAAATGGCAAGAAGAGCGATCAGTATCAGGATCCAGATAAAACGGCGTTCACGCTGCCGGCGTTTCTGACGGCGGTAGCGCAGATCCGGCAGATCCGGCTCATAAGACGTCTTCTTTTTCTTCACCATCAGAGGATCTCGATGACAGCCTGTTCTCTTTGCTTTTCCAGCCAGTCGGAGAGCGCTTTGCGTTCCGCGAGCTGCTCGACCTGTGTATCCATCTCACGGCCGGTCTGTTTGTCGGCTGCGTAAAAGACGTTGTACACCCCGTCGATCTCCAGGATCTCCGTGTGTTCACCGGTGTTCAGGGCAAAGATCTTATCCTCCAGATCTTTCGAGAAAAGAACGCCGCGGGGGAACCAGCTCATATCTCCGCCGGTAACGGCATCATAATTTTTTGCCAGTTCCGTAAAGGAAATGCCCATTCCCAGTCGGTTCATCACTTCATCCAGATCCGAACGGTTTTCCGACCAGATTCGGTAAACATGGATCTGTTCCATATTTTTCAGATCCGCGAAAATCATTTCGCGCATCGCGGCCGCGGCAGTTTCCCGCTCCAGGGCACGCCGGAAGCTTTCTTCGGAGTAATGGTTCTGCGACTCCCATGAACGCAGCGCGTCACAGCTGCCGAGCGCATCACAGAGCGAACGGATCTGCCCGTCCAGGTTCTCTGCCGCCGGAGCGTTCCCGTTCTTTCTGGCAGCCGCCAGGAAAAGCGTTTCATCGA